>JAHDFZ010000124.1:9087-10832 GCA_020627905.1 Verrucomicrobiota bacterium | reverse complement strand
AAAACATATGGCTGAAGAGCAAGACTTAGAAAAAGAAGAAGTTGCTGCAACCGATGCACAGGCGGATGCAGCTCCTGCTGAGGCGCAAGCCGAAGAGGTTGCCACTCCTGTTGAAGAGCCCAAAAAGGACAAGCCGCGCACTGCAGAGGATATCTTCCTCGAGCTGGAAAGCGAAGAAGGCGGTAGTGCTGACAAGGGTAAGGTCCACAAGGCCAAGAGCAGCAAGAACGTTCACACTGGTGTCGTTCACGTATCTGCGAGCTTCAACAATACCATCGTATCGGTGGCGGATCCCAATGGCAACGTAATCGGTTGGTCCAGCGCAGGAAAAATGGGTTTCCGTGGCTCACGGAAAAGCACCGCTTATGCGGCTCAGTTGGTATCCCAGGACGCTTGCCGTCAGGCGATGGCTCATGGATTGAAGCAGGCAGAAGTGCGCGTCAAGGGGCCTGGCTCCGGTCGTGAATCTGCTGTGCGTGCCGTTCAGGGACTCGGTATCGAGGTGATGTCCATTAAGGACGTGACTCCCGTTCCTCACAATGGCTGCCGCCCTAAGAAAGCGCGTCGCGTTTAATCATTCCTTTTTACACCTTTCAAAGAAACAGAATTTGTTATGGCAAGAGATAGAGGCCCAACAGATCGTATCAGCCGTCGCTACGGCGTAGCCCTTTTCGGACCATCCAAAGCTCTCGAGCGCCGCCCTTACCCTCCGGGTCAGCACGGTGCACGTGGCGCTCGTCGTAAGACAAGTGACTACGGAGTAGCTCTCGCTGAGAAGCAGAAGCTCCGCCTGCAGTATGGATTGCTGGAGAAGCCATTCCGCCGTCTCTTCACAGAGGCTCAGCGTCGTAAAGGCATCACTGGTAACACTCTCGTGCAGCTCCTCGAGACTCGTCTCGACAATGTCTGCTACCGTCTCGGACTGGGGAACACACGCCGTGCGTCCCGCCAGCTCGTCGGTCACGGTCACATCATGGTGAACGGTAAGCTCGTAGACATCCCCTCCTACTGCGTGAAGCCGGGTGATGTGGTTTCCGTTAAGGATTCCCCACGCTCTCAGCAGCTTGGTCTGCGTTTCGTCGACCAGACAGCCGCTCGTCCTGTGATGGACTGGCTCTCCTTCGACCAGGAGAAGCTCAGCGGAACCGTTGACCGCGTTCCTGAGGCTGATGAGATCGATACAATGGTAAACGTTCAGCTCGTTGTTGAGCTTTACTCACGATAAGAACGACCATTAGCTCTGTGTTGCGAAAGTGGCACAGAAAGCTTTCCAAGAACCGCCTTTACTTTCGAGTGAAGGCGGTTTTTTATTGCCCGCGCTCGGGCGAAATCAAGCACCCGAGGCCTGCTTACCTCCGCTGTTATTTCCTCATGAAAAAAAATCTCTCACGGCTCTTTGCTGCCGGTGCTCTCGTTTGTTCTCTGATTCTTTCTCAGACCATGGCTTATGGCCAGGACTCCATCTCTCCGACGATCGAGGATCAGGCACGGAAGCTTCTGGAAGCTCATAAAAACGCCCTGGTCGTCGTCTCGGCCGTCGGTGAGATCAGTGCCACGACAGACAGTTCTCCGCTGCCGAAAAACAATCAGCAGCGTTTGACCCTCGGTGTCACCATCGGTGCCGATGGTCTGATCGTGGTCGCGAACTCAGCCCTCGACCCGACCATCGGGCTCGTCGGTTCCAGCGTGCAGACGGAGGCGGGCAAGCCCGTGCAGACGATCAAGACAGCAAAAGTGAAATACAC
>JAHDFZ010000124.1:0-9077 GCA_020627905.1 Verrucomicrobiota bacterium | reverse complement strand
ATGTCTCTATTTCCTATGGTGATACTACCAACATCAGCGGCAAGGTTGTTTACCAGGACGCCGAGGCGGATATCGCCTTCATCGTGCCGGAGGGTGAGGCGGGCAAGGAATACGATTACATCGATTTTGCTCGCTATGCCTCCAGCGTCAATGCAGCGCAGCAGACGATTGGTCTGAATCGTGATAGCTCCGTCTTCGGCTATATGCCGAATGTGGTGATTCGTCGCGTGAAGGGTGTCTACAAGGGCGCGCGCACTTATTACACAATGGACGGCAGCACCTCTCAGGGGATGCCTATTTTTACCGCTGAAGGATTGCCCGTAGGGCTTGTTCTCGTTCGCACCCTCAAGGGCGAAGAGGAGGGCACGTTCCAGCCATCCGGCGTCCTCGGGGTGCTCTCCGCCGGAACGATTCAGGCGATCGCCACGACCGTCCGCGAAAATCTTTAAGCCATTCATCCTTTCGATTTTATGGCGTCCCCTGCCTACGATGAATTGGTCAGTCTCGCTCGCGAGCTGCAGCTGCTGAAGGACACCCAGGCTGTTCTCGGTTGGGATCAGGAAGTGCTTTCGCCCAAGAAAGCGACTGCTTACCGGGGAGAGCAGATATCCCTCCTCAGTGGGATGGTCCATGAGCGCTGGACGGCTGATAAAGTTGGTGATCTCATCGAAACAGCGCAAAGTGAGTTGGGGGAAGAGGGTTCCATCGATCAGCTGGCAAACCTGCGGGAGTTTCGTCACTCCTATGGGCGCTCGCGTTGCCTTCCTAGAGAGCATGTGGAGGAGTTCGCCCGCACGCGGGTGGAGGCGCAGTCGACCTGGGCGTCTGCCCGGGAGGCGAATGATTTTTCGTCCTTCGAGCCGGTGCTCAGCAAACTTATCGATCTGTCAAAGAAGAGTGCCGAGCTCTGGGGCTACGAGGAGCACCTGTATGATGCTCTGGTCGATCAATTCGAACGAGGCACCCGAACATCTGACCTGAAGCGGGTGCTTGGTGACATGCGCCAGTCTCTCGTGCCTGTTGTCAGCGCAGCGACTGCGAAATGGGACGGGAAAAACCCCTTAGCATTTGTCGAGGGTTCTGCCCCCGTGGCAGCCCAGGAAGCGTTTAACCGAAAGGTGGCTGAGAGCATCGGCTTCGACTTCGATGCCGGGCGGATCGACACTGCGGTGCATCCCTTCTGCAGTGGCATGGGGCCGCTGGATACACGTCTGACCACGCGCTACCACGAGACTAATTTTCTCAGCTCCCTCTTTGGTGTTCTGCATGAGGCTGGTCATGGGCTCTATGATCAGGGCACCAATAAGGACTGGCATGGCCTGCCTGCGGGTGAGGCTGTCTCTCTCGGAGTTCATGAGTCGCAGTCCAGACTGTGGGAGAACCACGTCGGGCGCAGCCGCCCGTTTTGGGAGAAGTGGCTGCCGGTCGCAAAGGAGCATTTCCCGCATCTGCAATCGGTGACCGTGGAGCAAATGCTCGACGCCGTGAACTTTGCCGAGAAGACATTCATCCGAGTCGAAGCTGATGAGGTGACCTACGACCTCCACGTGCTGCTTCGTTTCGAGATCGAACTGGCGATCTTTTCCGGCGACCTCGAAGTGAAAGACATCCCTGCTGCCTGGAACGAGAAGTTCCGCGAGTTCTTCGATCTCGAAGTCCCTGATGCGGCCAACGGTTGCCTGCAGGATATCCACTGGAGCATGGCCATCTTCGGTTACTTTCCTACCTACAGCCTCGGCAATCTCAATGCCGCTCATCTGATGAAAGCGGCCCTGCAGGATTCCGCTGTGCGGGATGGATTTGATTCAGCTGAGTATCAGCCACTCCTTGCCTGGATGCGCAGGGAAATCCATCAGCAGGGGAGTATCTATGCCCCGAACGAGCTGGTGACGAAGGCAGCTGGATCGCCTGTGAGTGTAGATGCTCTGCGGGAGCATCTGGAGAGTCGGTATTGTTAGGTTTTGATGCGGTGATGAGTGAGTTAATCGAAATCGTCAATTCTAATCGGAAAAACGATATTCGCGATGCTGCGAATATTCTGAAAAACGCCTCAGTTCCATTTATCTCCGACTTTGAGTTTGATGAGACTTTCGAATCAGATCTCACAGGCGAGTTGAAACGCAGTTTCCATTTCCTCTCAGTGAGGAAGGTTGATTACAAGCGTTCATGGGAAGCTCTTGAGGCCAGCGCCCTTTCCAGCCCTCTGCCGAATGAGCACTTTCTTCACTCTGTTGATGAATATGAATTGCTAGGTATTCTGGCAGAACCTGACAGATCTGGCCCGTTCCTCACGGCTCATGCCAGGAGTATCGCCAACGATAGAGGTTACGATGTGCCAGATAATCTCCCATTGATAGAAGACCAAATGGTGAAACGAGATCGGGAAAAATTATCTAGCCGTAAGCTTCTTTTTTACTCGTTTGCTGTGGTCATGGCTTTGTTTACAATACGCACGATTGCTAGGCTCTGGCACGATGCATTTCAGTCAGGTCTTTGAAGCTGATTTTTTATGAGAACCCCCTTCAATCCCGGCCCTTTAGTCCTCGGCACCTGGCGCTTTCTCGATGGCCCCTCGCCACTCAGTTCGGCTGACATACGCAGCCTGTTCGAAGTCTCCCTCGCGAGTGGGATCGATTGCATCGACACAGCAGAAATCTATGGCGAATACACCGTCGAGGCAGCCATCGGCAAAAGCCTCTCTGAAAGCCTCGAGCTGAAAGAAAAGCTTCGTTTTGTGACGAAGGCGGGGATCGATATTCCTTCCTCGGAGAAATCGCATGCGGAGGTCTGTCATTACAACGCGACGGCGGAAAATCTGCAGGCATGCTGTGAGAAGTCCCTGCGGCTCCTGCAGCTGGACGCTGTCGATCTCTTTCTTGTTCACCGGCCGGACTGGCTCACGCCGCCGGAGGAAACAGCAAGAGGACTGAGCGAAATCCTCGATCGAGGATTGGCAAAGCACGTAGGGGTATCGAACTACACGATCCATCAATACGAAACCCTCGATCGGCTGATGGACGGGCGCTTAACTACCAATCAGGTAGAATTCAGCCCCTTTCACATGGACCCGATCTATGGTGGGACATTCGATCAATGTCAGCAGAAGGGCATTCGCCCGATGGCCTGGTCCCCGCTGGCGGGTGGGGCGCTATTTGACGCTGAGGATGAAGCAGGCAAACGCGTGCGCGCATGCCTAGAGGGAATGCGGGAGTTTTATGACGGTGCTAGTGTCGATGCTCTGGTTTATGCCTGGATTCAAGCGACACCATCCTCACCTTCCGTGATCCTGGGGACATCAAAGGCGGAGCGGATTGAGTCAGCAGCGCAAGCGACACAGATAAGTCTCGAGCGACAGGATTGGTATCGCATCTGGGAAGCGGCGCAGGGGACCTCCGTCCCATGATCACCCTCGAATAAACCGCCCTCGAGGTAGTCCGTGCACAGGTGGTTTCTGCAGGACGCTGGCCGGTATCTCAGGTAGGCTGTCCAGAGGATGGCGCGATTTGGATTCCTCGGCCCACGCCGTGGCCAGCTCCTGCAGTTCCGTCCAGCGGGCGTTTTCCGGCAGAGCAGGGGCGCGGCTGATGTGGCGGAGCAGGCTATACCATTCGACAAGCGCCCGATCGACATCGCCATACCCGAAGTCGAGCAGTTTCGCAGTGGCGAAGAGTCTGTGCAGCTCTCCGCGCTCTGCAACCAGCAGCACTTCAGCAGCATTCTCCCCGTAGTTGAGTGGCAGACCAAAGCGCAGATAGCCGTCATACTCGACAGGACCATAGGCTCCTCGACAGGCAGCGGCGAGCCTCTCGCTGGCGATCTCTTCCATCAGCGAGCCGGCGTCTGACCACTCATCGAGCCGAAAGCGACTGCCGGCTCGGATATTGGCGAGATGCCGGATCAGGTCGGTCAGCTCATAATCGGGTTCCTCGAGGGCAGCGGCTATGCAGAGTCCCTCGCCTCCCTGAAAAAAGCTGGCGATGTGACCGCGCTCCGTCGGTGCTCCGGATGAGTCGATCAGCCCGAGCTTGAGCATGGCGGCGGCCGGGGTTCCTGCTGCGGGGGAGAAGGTCTCGCCAGAGGTCTCATCGATGACCTCGTTGGTGCCTTCGATGTTCTGCGTTCGGCTAAGAGGGGCGATTAATAAGGCCTGATGGCTGTCCTGATAGGCCTCGACAGGGGCCGCTGAAAAATCGGAGAGAATGAGGAGCTGGTTTCCTCGCTCTCGTGTGCCAGCAGGTTGGCCGGGGACGAAGGTTTCGGCAAAACTGTCTCTGGCGATCCCCTCGACTTCTTCGGCGGTAAGGTCGCTCACATTGGGATAGCCCAGTTGGCGGGCTTTTTTCGAGGCCCATTTATTGAGGCGCCATTTGTGGTCATCGGTCGCAACGGCAAAAGAAATTTCGCCGCCGTAAACTCTCGGCCCGTTTTTCGCAGCGTCGAGTCGGGCGAGGGCAAAGCGCGGAGGAAGCAGTTCCTTGATCAGGTCAGCCTTACCGGTAGCCGGGCGAAATCTCCCACGGATCCAGGCCTGGCATTGTGCCAGAGGATGCTGGCCGAATGATGACTTGCGCCGACGCTCCCAGTCACCCTTGCTGTTTTTGATTTCCTGCCTCGTCGGCTGCAGCCCGAAGAGTGATTCGCCGTCGGCGGTGTCATCTCCCTGCTCGGCTGTGATGCGGAACCCTAGGGGGATTTTCTGATCGGAAAACAATCGGTCACGCAGTTCGCGGGCGAGGGCAAACGGCGATTGCTCTGTCTCGACGGCGAACTGCATGCGCCGCAGAATGGTTGGCCAATCGATCTGATTCTGACGGCGCAGAGGCAGCGGAAAGCCATCTGTCAGGCGAGGGCTCTTCCGGCCGCAGATAACGTAACCATGGGTGTCGAGACCTCGGCGACCAGCCCGCCCGAACATCTGCAGCAGCTCATCCGGCGGGACATTGCGCTCGAAGGGGCCGTCCTGGAAAATGGTGTCCGAAACAAAAACGGAGCGCATGGAGAAGTTGATCCCGGCCGCTAATCCCATCGTCGCTACGACGACTCGCAGCTGCCCTGCCTTTGCCAGCGGTTCGATAATACCGGCGCGCTCAATGAAGCTTAGTCCACTATGGTGATAAGCCACGCGGCGGTCGATCAGCTTCATCAGCTGTGCTGATCCCGCCTGCCGGAGATCATCGCGATTGCCGGGGAAGGGCGAATCTAGTGGTAGCACCTCGGCAATTTTTTTGGCTATCTTTTCGGCTGCTTTTCTGTGGGAGGCAAAAATCAGAAGCGGCCCTAACTGAGAGAGAAGAGAGCCGACGGCCAGGCGCTGCCAGTAGTTGGTATAAGACTCCGGGGCCCGCTGGGGCAGGTTTTCGAGAGGAAGTTCATCGAGCGGGACTGGGCGCTCCTTTGTGCGGACGAGATGAACATCCCTCCCTAAGCGTTCCAGCCATTTCACGATATCCTGCGGGTTGCTCACGCTGCCGCTCATGAGCAATAGCTGGGTATGAGCGGGGGCCAGTGCAAGAGCCAACTCGTAATTCAGGCCACGGTTCGGATCTTTGAGCATCTGATACTCATCGATCACCAGTAGACTCGGGCCGGATCCTGACAGAAAAGCTTCTCGCTGGGTTTCGAGCGTCGCTATGATGATCGGTGCATGAGCATCAAAAGAGACGTCGCCCGTGGTGATTCCCACCTTCCAGCCGAGACGTTGCCATTCCTGAAACTTGTCGTTCGCCAGCGCCCGAGTAGGAACGGTATAGACGGCTTGCTCCCCCTTCTCAGGTAGGTCCCCTGCGCGGACGAGGCTTTCGAAGACGAAGGTTTTACCAGCGCCTGTCGGAGCATCGATGATGAGGTCTTTGCCCTCCCGTAGTGCCCGCATGGCCTCCTGCTGCCAGAGGTCAGGGATGTTGAGCTGATTCTGGATGCCACTGAAGGCCTTCTCAAAATCGGTTTGCATAACGATCGAACCTTAGGCTTAACAAATGAGCTAAGCTTCAGAACTGTTACGAGTGTCCGCCAATCGAGGGCGGTTTTTCCGTATTCGAGTTATTCCCACTCGATGCTTGCCGGTGGCTTCGTCGAGATATCGTAAAGAACGCGATTGACGCCATCGACCTCATTGAGAATTCGATTAGAGATCTCTCCGAGCATGTCATAGGGCAGATGCACCCACTCAGCGGTCATGGCGTCTTCGCTTGTGACAGCACGGATGCTCATGGCATACTCGTAGCTGCGAACGTCACCCTTCACGCCGACGGTCTTCGTAGGAATGAGAGCGGCATAGGCCTGCCAGATCTTGTCATACCAGTCGCGCTCCCGGAGGATGCTCATGTAGATGGCATCTGCCTCACGGATAATGCGCAGTTTCTCCTCGGTGATGGCCCCAGGGCAGCGCACTGCGAGGCCGGGCCCGGGGAAGGGGTGGCGACCTACGACATCGTGGGGTAGGCCTAGCACTTTACCGAGAGCGCGCACCTCATCTTTGAAAAGTTCGTCCAGGGGCTCGATGACTCGGCCCTGTTCCTTGAGCTCCATGATGCGGTCGACCCGATTGTGGTGGGTCTTGATCGTTGAAGCCGCCGACCCGCTGGTGGCGCTTTCGATGACGTCGGGATAGAGGGTGCCCTGAGCAAGCAGCTCGACATCATCGCCGACTGCATCAAAGAAGACATCCACAAAAAGGCGTCCAATGATGCGGCGCTTTTCCTCTGGGTCAGATTCTCCAGCAAGCGCCGTGAGAAAGCGTTCGCTTGCGTCGATGACTTCGATCTCGATCCCGATCGAGTTGAACAGGCGGACGACCTCGGCAGCCTCATCTTTCCGCAGGAGACCGGTGTCCACAAAAATGTTCCGCGTATCGACCTGTGCCTCGTGCAGTAGAGCGGCCAGGACGGAGGAGTCGACTCCGCCGGAGACACCACAAACTACCTTGCGACCCTGCACGTGGTCTTTCACGCGCTGAGCTAGCTCGTCTTTAAACGAAGACATTTCGAAGCGGGGCAGATCGCCGGCCTTTTTCAGGAAAGCCTCAAGCATTTGCGTCCCTTCGGTCGAATGCGATACCTCCGGGTGAAACTGGATGCCGAAGAAGGAATCATTCCACTTCAGCGCTACAGGAACGCCATCGCGATTGCGGCCCATGATCTGGCAGCCGTCTGGTAGATCCGACACTGTGTCTGAGTGGCTCATCCAGACCTGTGAGCTGGGCGAGATATCGTCGAAGAGACCGCCCTCGACACTGCTCTCCTTGACCAGGTCAGCTGGACCGTATTCTTTCGTAGCGCAGGGAGAGACGGATCCTCCGAACTTGAGGTTGAGCAACTGCATGCCATAGCAGACGCCAAGCACGGGCACTCCCAGTGACTGCAGGAATGTGAAGTCGATATCCGGGGCGTCCGGCTCAGAGGTGGAGCGAGGTCCGCCTGACAAAATCACAGCAGCTGTGCCTTTTACCTGCTCCAGCTCCTCTGGTAGATACAGCTTGGAATAGTATCCCAGCTCGCGGATCCGGCGCACGATTAGCTGGGTGTATTGGGAGCCAAAATCGACAACGGCTATCGGCTGATGTTGCATAACAGAAGTAGAAAAGGGGTGCGCTGCCTGGTTGTCCGAGCAACGAGGGGTAGAAAAAGGTGGGATCGCGCCGAGTTAGTTCGAGCTCTGGTAGTTGACCGGTTCCTCGGTGATCGTGATGTCGTGAGCGTGGCTCTCCTTGAGGCCACCCGGGGTGATGCGGGTGAAGACAGCCTTATCGCGAAGTTCCTGCAGATTGTTTGCACCTACATAGCCCATGCCGCTGCGCAAACCACCCAGCAGCTGAAAGATGGTGTCAGCGAGCGCGCCACGATAGGGGACGCGTGCCTCCACGCCTTCAGCCACCAGTTTGCCGGATGAGTTCTGACCGTAGCGATCGCCGGATCCCTTGCGCATGGCCTTCAGAGAGCCCATGCCACGGTATTCTTTCCAGCTGCGGCCCTGGTAGTTGACCATCTCTCCCGGGCTCTCCTTACAACCAGCGAGGAGGGAGCCCAGCATGACCATGTCGGCCCCGGCGGCGAGTGCTTTTGCGACATCGCCTGAATAACGGATGCCACCGTCAGCAATGACAGGCACGCCTGCTGCTCGGCAAACGCTGGCGACATTCTGAATGGCAGAAAACTGCGGCAGTCCGACGCCAGATATGACACGTGTCGTGCAGATAGATCCTGGCCCGACGCCTACTTTGACAGCTCCGGCGCCCGCGTCTACGAGATCCTGTGCGCCCTGAGAGGTGACGACATTACCGGCGATCACCGGCACATCAAATTCGCTGCGCAGCTGGGAGATGACATCCATGACCCGCTTCGTATGGCCGGTCGCGGCGTCGATGAAGACAGCGTCGGCTCCGGCACCGATGACTCCCTGAGCGCGATCGAAGAAATCCGGCCCGACGCCGATGGCAGCTCCGCAGCGGAGTCGCCCCTGATCGTCTTTCGCGGCATCGAGGAAAAGTTCACGCTTCTCAATATCCTGCGCGGTGATCATCCCGACCAGCCCGCCCGCATCATCGACGAGGGGTAGTTTCTCGATCCTGTGCTGGTAGAGCAGGCGGTGCGCTTCAGCCAGTGAGATCGTTTTGGGAGCGGTCACGAGGCGGTCGCGTGGAGTCATGACGTCTGCGACGGTCTGGTTCCACTGCTCGACATACCAGATGTCACGGCTAGTCACCATGCCGACGAGGGTATCGTTCTCATCGACAACGGGGAATCCGTTGACGCCCCGGTCCTCCATGATGTCCTTCAGCTCGTTGAGGGAGATATTTGAGCGGACGGTGAAAGGATCTGTAATGACCATGTTCTCCGAGCGCTTCACCCGAGCGACCATCTCGGTCTGCTCGTCGACCGGCATATTCCGATGAATGACGCCTATGCCGCCCTGGCGAGCGAGAGCAATGGCGAGCTCGCTCTCCGTTACCGTATCCATGGCGGACGATATAATCGGAATGGTCAGCCCGATCGTGTCCGTCAGGCGGGTGTTGATGTCTACTTCAGATGGCAGCACCTCGCTGTATTGCGGGGTGAGAAGCACATCATCAAAACTAAGTC
>JAHDFZ010000123.1:9576-11003 GCA_020627905.1 Verrucomicrobiota bacterium | reverse complement strand
TCAAAAGCGGCCGCGATCGCATGCATGCAGGCCGCTGATATCACCATGTTCAGTCAAGCAAGACCTGCGAATAAGCGAGGTTTTTAACCTTTTCGCTGACGGTTTCGGAGATACTGAGTTTTTGTGCAGCATAGCAGATTTCAAATCCAGGTAGTGCTGGCGGAAGGATCTTCGGAAGTTTCGGGTCTAAGTGATAGCGAGCGGTCAGGCTATCTGCTTGTATCGGAGTAGTTTGAGAACGTGCGCCTGCGTAATGAATGGGAAGCAGGACGCGAGGCAGCAAGAGCCTTTTGAAAACCGGGGGCTGAATAACCGCTGCATGCACGCATGTCCGTAGCCCATGCAATCGCGTCGTGGATAATGTGTATCTCGCTCATGCTCGATCCTACATTTTCTAAAACTGAACCTGATTAATTCGTGAAATTAGTGAAATTCGTGGATATTTAGGCAGTAAATGTGCCCAAGCTTCCGCCTGCGTCTCTTACGTTCCGCCCTACTTTGAGACACTTTTATTCCTAACGAAAGTCATAGGACGCTGATCGGGGGAGGTGCTGCCATTCTCTTGGCAGGGCCATCAGCTCATCGGCGATGACGTGGGTGGTTCCTTCGGATCGCTGGATTTTCCCGCGGACACGCAGGTAGGCTTCGGTATTGATGAGGAGACGCTTCTCGGCAAAGAGCTGCGGGTAGACAACAATATTGGCTAAGCCGGTTTCATCCTCGAGGGTGATGAAGAGAACGCCTTTCGCGGTGCCGGGGCGTTGTCGACAAATGACGGATCCCACGACTTCTACCTCTGACTTGTCAGGGAGGCTCAGCAGTCTCTCTGCCGATGGAATGTCATCAGGGAGCTGCGGGCGCAGCAGGGCCATAGGGTGATCCCCGACGGTGAGCCTCATGCCCTCGAAATCAGAGCGCAGTTCCTCTGCCCCATTCATCTCCGGCAGGGGGTGATGGGCGGCGGTTTCGGCGGCGGCCCGCTGATCGGCGAAAAGGTCTCCCTGCACCCACTCTGCCTGAGCGGTCTGCCAGAGGGCGGTTCGTCGGGAGTTGGTCAGGCTCTTCAACGCGCCCACCTTCGCCAGTTTTTTGATCTGGGCAGAGCAGAAATGGGTGCGACTGCGAAAGTCCCGCAGCGATGCGAAAGGCTTTTTCTCCCGTTCGCGCACGCAGTGCTCTGCCGTTTCCTGCACGACTCCTTTCACGGTGAGCAGGCCGAGGCGAATGGTTGTGTCATCGATGACTTCGGAGATCCACTGCGACTCGGTGACATCCGGCGGGAGAAAGCTGATCCCATGACGTTTGGCATCCTGGATCAGGGTGGCCGGGGCATAAAAACCCATGGGCTGCTGATTGAGCAGGGCGGTGAAGAACTCGGCCGTGAAGTGCTCTTTAAAATAGCAGCTGGCGTAGGCCAGCATACCGAA
>JAHDFZ010000123.1:7515-9566 GCA_020627905.1 Verrucomicrobiota bacterium | reverse complement strand
GCCATAGAGAGCAAAGGAGCCGATGGCCTGGACGATCTTGTCGGCTACCTCATCGCTGATTTTTCGCTCGGCTAGTGCGCGACGGAGCTTCTTTTCCACCCTCACCATTTTTTCATGGGAGCGCTTGAACCCCATGGCTTTGCGCAGTTCTTCCGCCTCGCTCCCGGAAAAGCCTGCCATGACAATGGCCATCTTCAGCACCTGCTCCTGAAACATGGGCACGCCGAGCGTGCGCTCGAGGGTTTCTTTCAGATCTGGGTGGATGTAGTCGATGGGTTCCTTGCCGTGGCGTCGGTTGAGGTAGGGGTGTGCGAGATTCCCGGCGATCGGCCCGGGGCGCACGATGGCGACCTCGATGACGACATCGTAAAAGCACCGAGGCTGCATGCGGCGCAGGGTATTCATCTGTGCTCGGCTTTCGACCTGAAAAACGCCGACGGTATCCGCCCGGCACATCAGATCATAAGTAGCTTCGTCGTCTTTGGGGATGGTAGCCAGATCGGCTTCCTTTCCTCGGCTCTGGGCAATCTTGATGGTTTCTTCAAGAGCGGCCATCATGCCGAGTCCCAGCAGGTCCACTTTGATAATGCCCATGGCATCGCAGTCGTTTTTATCCCACTGCACGATGGAGCGTCCCTCCATGGAGGAATTCTCGATCGGCACGACGGTATCGAGGTTTCCCTGACAGATGACCATTCCTCCGGAGTGCTGTCCTAAGTGGCGCGGATGTCCCTGAATGTTTGTGCAGACCCGCCGCAGAGCATCCAGTCTCGGGTGGCTGAGTGGGATACCGGCCTGGCTGGCCTGTTCGTTGAACTCCAGCGGGTCTTTGTAGTCTCCATGTCCATAGATGTCGGAGAAACGGCTGATCACTTCCTCTGAGAAATCGAGCACTTTTCCCACTTCGCGAATTGAGCTGCGGCCCCGGTAGCAGATGACGTTTGCTGTCATGGCGGCTCCATGTCGACCGTAGCGCCGATACACCTCCTGAATGGCCTGCTCCCGCTTGTCGCCACTGGGCAGGTCGAGATCGATGTCCGGCCAGGACTTCCGCCCTTCGCTAAGGAAGCGCTCAAAAAGCAAGCCACTGGAAACGGGATCCACTGGCGTGATGCCGAGGCAGTAACACACGGCGCTGTTCGCCGCACTCCCCCGCCCCTGCACGAGGATGTCGCTCTCCCGGCAATAGCGCACGAGACTCCAGACGATGAGGAAGTAACCACAGAAGCCGAGATCTCTGATAATGCGTAGTTCTTTCTCGATCTGCTGTTTCACCTTAGGCGTCAGCTTTCCCCGATAGCGCTCGCGAGAGCCCGCCCAGGTCAGCTCCGCCAGGTAGCTGCTCATATCATGACCATCCGGCACCGGGTAGCGGGGAAACTCATAACCGAGATTTTCCAGATAAAAGGAAACTTCATCCCGCAATCTCTCGGTCTCAATGATCGCCTCCGGCAGATCGGCAAAGAGCGCTGCCATCTCCTGCGGTGACTTGATGCGTCGCTCACCGTTCGGGCAGAGGTGACGCGCTGCTTCATCGAGTGCGCAGTGCTCGCGCAGACTGGTCAAAACATCAAGGATCTCGCGCCCGCCCGCGTCGGCATAGCATACCCCATTGGTCGCCAGCAGAGGCACACGATAGGCCTGCGCCAGATCGCGCTTGAGATGATTGATAGGGACTTGACGTCGCAAGTGATGCCGCTGGATCTCCAGCCTGACATTGTGTTTGGGAAAATGGCGCAGAAGTTTCTGCAAGCCCTCTTCCAACCCTCGTTTCCCCTGCTTCTGATAGCCCTGCTCCAGCACTCCTTCCTCATCTCCGGTGAGAACGACTACCTCCTCGGCGATGGGGGCAAGCTCGTCCCAACGGCAGCGAGCTTCCCTTTTCGGCGAACGCAGCTGGCAGCGGGTGAGCAGACGGGACAGCTCGCGATACCCCTGACGTGTTTTAACGATGAGAGGGAGGACAACTTCATCCTCCATCACCAGTTCTACGCCTACCGGGGCCTTCATACCGTGTTCGCCCGCCCGTTCGTGGCTGCGGACCGATCCGT
>JAHDFZ010000123.1:0-7505 GCA_020627905.1 Verrucomicrobiota bacterium | reverse complement strand
AGAAACCGTTGCGATCGCAGACGGCGACGGATGACAGATCACGCGCCGCCGCCTGATCAAAGAGCTTCTCCGGGGTGGATCCCCCACGCAGAAAGCTGAAGGCGGAGCGCGCATGCCACTCCAGGTAGTTCATTCCCATGACGCTGGCTGGTTAGTTATAGGTGCCCTCGATGACCCATCGCTCGCCGTCGCCGGATAGACGCATCCACCCCGCTTCATCCACGAGGATGTCCCATTCATCTGAGGAGCGCGCCTGCTCCGGCTCCCACCAGTGGGATGACTCCTTCCACGGCCCTCGGCTATCGAGCACCCGCCATGATTTCTTCTCCTGATCAGCTGCTACACGGGCGGCAAAAAAAGGCGACTGACAGGAAAGCCTGCGCGGCTGGCCCTGCTGCCAGGCGACGCGTGCGGATACCGGCATGGGAAAGGGCCGAAAGAGACAGCTGCTTCCATGGACCCTCTCTGGCGAGGTCTCAATACTCTCCAAGGAAATCACCTGACGCACCCTCTGATAGTCCGGCTGCTGCCGGTGAAAGGCAGACCGATAGTCGGCAAAGGCCTGACTGGGGAGATAACAGGCTTTTTCACCGAGCAGATCCTTCAGCCGCTCGATCGTTTCGCGAAAACGAAATTCATTTCCCACGCTATCCCCCAGCAGAACTTCCTGTTTTGAGGTTGGCTCGATAGCAGAGAGCTCCACCTCAAACCACTCCACTCCGCAGCGCGGACGCAGCTTGTTTACCAGGTGCTCGACTGCCTCCATGATCGGTCCTTCGGCTGCACTCGATTCCGCCAGCGGCATCTCTTCCCACTGGGCGGTGCCATCGGCCAATCCCATGAGCAGCTTCACCTCGGGGCAGGATTTGCCTGAGGCCTGCAGCTTCGGCAGGATCTGCACGGCAGCACGCGAGACCTCGTGAAGAAGAGCTTCCCGATCCGTCACTTCGTAATCCAGATCCCGACGACAGCGGAACTCGGGAGCTTCTTTTTCATTTTTCAGCGGCCGATCCGTGCGCCCGGAAAGCTGCAACCACAGTCGGCATCCCTCCTCGCCAAGTCGCTCGGCGATCTCCTGATAGGCGATGGCGGTATATTGGCCGACGGTATAGATCCCCCAGTCCTGCAAGTCGCTATGCAGGGCATCGCTCAAACCGCACAAGCCCAAAGGTGCTGCCTGTAACTGCTGCTGATAGTGCTGAGGATCAACCGCTGGCGAACACATAGGCACAGCCTGGTGAGCCGCCAGCAGCGCGGCGGTCTGCGCTAGATCAGGAGTGCGCCCGATCCCCATGTGACAGGTGATTCCTTTCACCTGCAGAGCCTCCCAGAGGCGCAGACACTCTGGCTGCAATTTCTCAAAAAAGACATCTGACAGGGTCGATAGATCAAGCGTAAGGACTCCATCACGCGTCAGCTCAACCCGGGGCACCCAGGTCCAGGCCAGCTCCAACAGAATCTGGGTGAGCTCGGCCTCGGCCACCGCATGCGCCTGCAGGATCTGCAGATAGGAGCAGCGGGCCAGCGCCTGCACCGTCGGGATGCCCGGCCGAATGCTCAGCTCCTGCGCCTCGCGATTGGCATCGACCACTGTCGATTTTCCCCGGACATCCTCAGCCAGCACCATCGGCATACCAGCAGCCGCCTGCTGACGTGTCACTGCCTGCAGGGAAAACTGCGGCACCAGCCACACAGCATAGCGCGCGGTCCGGCGATTAAGCGACACAGAGGCATTCTCTCGATGATCCATCATCACACCTGAAGGATTTACACCGCAGGAGCAAAACGTGCCTGAGCTGTCAGATACGGCAGTGTCGCCAGCGGGTGATCCCTCCTGACACGATGAGCCCGCACTGTCCGATCGCCCACGATCTGATCGCCCTCCACACGCCAACGCTGTTGCGCGCGCGGCACGACGCCTTTCTGGCGAGTGAGGACGCCGAGGTTCGCCTGCGTCGTGCGCAGTCGACAAGTGAGGCGCGCCCAGTGTCGATTGGCATTCGGCAGCTGCCGGACCCAGTCGATATCGCGCCCATCCAGCAGGATCCATTGCAGAGAAGGATCACGAATCAGCAGCTCCAGCACCTGCCAGAGACGGGAAACTTCACTAAACTCGACGACGAGAAGCCGCTGCAGTAGACTCTCCGGGAGGCCGGAAGGGTGAAAGGTGCCAGTAGGAGCGAGCCAGCAGAGGAGGCTTCCCTTTCGCTCCTGCGTCAACCACTGCAGCATGGTGGAAAGCAGCGCGCCGCCTCCGGCACCCGTGGAGCCACAGCAGAACTCCGATACAGCGCCCTCCTGCGCCTGCGTCCAGACTGGTGACTCGTCTGCACGGCCAGGGTTTTCCAGCTTTTCCAGCTTTTCCGTGGCTAGTTCACTGGCTCGGAAGATCCCGGGTAAATTAGCTAATTGTCCGATCTGAGGGGAAATTACGCTCATAATATGGACTTATGAACATGCTTCAGAAAACTGTTCGCGCAAACAGTTTTTAAAATTTTTCTCTGCCTTGCGGACTTCCGGCTGACACGATACATAGAGCATCTCTTTCCTCTATGATGACAGATGCCCGCCCTCATGTTCTCGGTGTTATCCCTGCCCGCTGGGGTTCGACGCGCTTCCCCGGTAAGCCACTGGAGCTGATCGCCGGGAAGCCGCTGGTGCAGCATGTCTGGGAGCGCTGCCAATCCTGCCAACGGCTGGATGCTGTCACGGTGGCAACCGATGATGAGCGTATCGCTACAGCGGTGCGGGAGTTCGGCGGTCATGTCACGCTGACGCGCCCTGATCACCCGAGCGGGACGGATCGTGCAGCGGAGGTGGCGAGCCTCTTCCCCGAGTCCTCACACATCATTAACATCCAGGGTGATGAGCCGCTGATCTCGCCATCTCTCATCGACGAACTGGCGCAGGCGCTCCTGGATGACGCCTCGCTCGATATGGTGACAGCGGCGAATCCACTGGCGGCTGATGCCCCTGAGAATGCCGACCCGAATGTCGTCCAGGTGGTGCTCAGCAAATCGGGGCGGGCACTTTATTTTTCGCGATCCCCCCTGCCCTATCGTCGGACGGTTCTGCCTGATTTCCCGACTTATCGTCACAAGGGGATTTATGGGTTTCGTCGCGGATTTCTAGAGGATTTTGTTACCTGGCCACCTTCTGCTTTAGAGGAAAGTGAGGGCTTGGAGCAACTGCGCGCGCTGGAGAATGATGCTACCATTCACGTGGTGATCACTGATGATACCAGCCCCGGCGTGGATACTCCTGAGCAGGTGGCGCAGGTGGAAGAACTGCTGCGGCTGGAGGAGGCGTGAACGATTGCGGCGGCTGGACTTGTTACGGAGTGACGGTTTTCCTACCGTCACATTTCATCTGGCTCAGCACGAAAAGCCTGATGGAAATAGTCGAACAGCTCAGTCGTGCGAACGGCCTGGGCGCCTTTGTCTCTAGCTAGGGCGTCGGCAGCTCGTCCATGCCATACGAGGGCCTGAGCGACGGCCTGCAAAGCATCACCCTGCTGCCCCAGACAGGAGCCGATCATTCCGGCAAGGATGTCACCACTCCCACCTCGGGAAAGGACCGGCCCTCCGCAGGGGCTGTGAAACGATTTTCCAGCTGCTGTCAGTAGGGTAAAGCTTCCTTTGAGGATCCCGATGAAGCCTCTCTCCTGACAGTAACGCACAAAGTCATCTGGATCATCTGTCATGTCATCCGGTCGAATGCGCCGCCACTCACCGAGATGCGGCGTAATGACCGTGCTGGTAGAATCGCCTAGTTGACGCTGACGCTCACTTGCCAAATCAAGCAGCTCCGGAGTCAAGGCATCCGCGTCGAGCACGAGGTGGCCCTTGTGCCTCCTGATCATATCGGGCAACTGATCACACAGAGGTCCCCTGAACCCCATACCTGGCCCTGCGACGAGAACATCATAAGCTCTAGCCATTTCGACCGTCTCAGCCTGCTGCCACATGACCTCAGGCAATCGCAGGACGCCATGAATCGATTCGCTGACAGCGGTGACCAGTCCAGCACCTGAGCGCAGGGCGGCCTCGGCACTCATCAGAATAGCGCCGGTCATTTCCTGACACCCACCCCAGAGGAGAACCTTTCCAAACTGGCGTTTCTCACTGCCCGCGGATCGCCATGACTGCAACGGGGCGAGGGTTTGGGCACTGAGGACGAAATGGGAGCCGTCAGTTTGCTTCAGCAGGTCATCGAAAAAACCAATGTCAAGGTATCGGATCCGCCCCGTGACGGTCCGGGATTCATCATGGAGCAATGGCTTCTTCACGATCCCTGTCGCGTAGGTGAAGCCGGCGCAAAAGCAGGTATCCTCACCCACCTGAAACTCCTCATGCAGGCCACTGGGAAGATCCACGGCTACGCGCATGCGAACCTGTGGATGATCATTCCAGAACCCTAACAAGTCGCTTTCGTAGTCACGCAGCGGCGGACGGAAGGACATGCCGAGCAGTCCATCAATGAGTATATCAACCGATGGAAGCGATCGCAGTAAGGCGCTTAACTCTTTAGGGCTTGGTCTCTCACAAACAGTCAGGCGAAAGCATTCCCGACGCAGTCGCGCGAGCGCCTCCAGCGTCAGAGGTTTCAGCGCGTCGGTGTCACACGACAAAATGACAACGAACTCTATTTCACTCCCTACGGTGCTGCGCAAGATCTCGGCAGCGATGAGGGCATCTCCCCCATTGTGCCCCTTTCCTATCAATAGAACAACGACAGACGGGTCACGGGAGAGCTGTAACTCGTTGTAATCAGCCAGCAGGGACTTCCCTAGAGAATGCCCCGCCCTCTGCATGGCGGCTCGCTCAGCAGCGAGGGTAGTGAGGAGGGTTCGCTCATAGGCCACCGCCTCCTCATTGCTCAGGATAGGATGGGCAAATGGATACCGCTGCTCCGCCATCCGTCACCGTCAGTTTATGGCTATGAAATCCGCGCCAGCAGGACCAGCTCGAACAAGCGCGTCTGATCGACGGCACTGGTTTTCGCCACAAAGCCGCGTGCGTGCGCGAAATGGACATCCTCCTCCGCCTCGATGCGGGAGAAGTCGAGATTTTCATTGTCCTGAAAACGGGCTAACCCGTATCCGGGGCCCCGGCGATCCGGATAGATGAGCGCTGCCACCTCGTCTTTTTTCCCTGACATTTCGATATAACGACCCATCCCCGAGGAGGGATCATCCGGAAGTGGATCCGTCCTCGGCATAAAGACGAGGCCGGTGCGCTGAGCGCCCTCGCCTACTTGAAGAAACTGAGCATTCCGTGCCACGTAGTCGAGCTTTTCCCGCAGGGTCCGCAGATACATGACGAGATCCTCTCCGATCATGCGCATGACCTCCCAGATAGGATCCCGCTGACGCAGATGCCGCTTCTGCGCGAAGCGGCGGAGCAAGGTGATATCGATAGGTGAGTTGAGCTTGGCCATGACTTCCCGTGGCACGCCCATCCATTTCGCTGTCTCAAAAGGGCCGCGGGTGTCGAACCACTCAGCTGGCTCCAGCCATTCGCAGAAAGCCTTGGCATCTTCATAGATCCCCAGCTCCTTCAGCACGAGAGACAGGGCGCAGATGGGTTCGTGATCCCGGGGGAACTGGTGGTGGTCGAAGTTCATCCTCGACGGTTCATGCTCTCCGCCGGCATCGACGACGATGACCGTGGGGTCGCTCAGATCCTGCTCAAGGGGCTCACGCCTGACCACCGGCAGATGGTAGCGGTAAATGAGCAGACAGCAGGCGAGGAAGTCGTCCTTATGAGCGCTGCCAGGATGCGTGACGATGACTTTGGGCTTTTTCATTCTCTTCTTCAACCCTTCCCAGACTCACCGTGCGGAGCGATGCTCACGCGCCAGTGTTTCGCTAAGATCCTCCGCCGGGGCTATCCTCTCTTTCGGCGAAGAACTCATTTATTGAGTGCGTTAATCTAGCAGATGGTATCGCTAGCATGCAACGATAATCCGTAGGGCATTCGCGTAGGAAGCATGGGCTGCAGTGTGGCTTCTCACGAATGATGCGTGTCCACGAGCCTAATGGCCGTGTAAAGTCGGGCTCCGTAGAGCCGAAAATGCCAATGGTAGGCACCCCGAGCGCCGCTCCCAGATGCATGGTGCCGGTGTCATTACTGACGAGGAGATCAGAGCTGAGCAGCACCTCGACCAAGCCGGCAATGTCCGTCTTTCCTGCGAGATTTTCGATATCGCCTTCGATCGCTCTAGCTAGTTCATCGCCCAAACTGGCTTCTGCCGGACTGCCGACGATTTTCCATCGATGGGCGCGGCTTCTGTTTTCCCGGTCTACCTGGTTGCAGGCCTCAGCGTAGCGCTCAATAGGGTAGCGTTTGGCATTCCCATACTCCGCCCCCGGGCAGAGAGCGATCTGAGCGGAGCCTTCATCGACAGGAGCCGGGATGGCACGTGAGCCATCATATCCCTTCTCAAAATCTGCCTTCTTCAGAAGTTCCTCACCGAGGAATCTTCTGACGAGATGTAAATAACGAGCCGAGTGGTGAGGGCCGATGACGGAAGTATCAGGTTCACCAATACCCGCCGGGACAAGAATGTGCCGGCCACGACGATAGCCAAACACCCGCCTCGCGCCGGAGATACGGGCCTCTAGAGCTGATCGAGGGCTATTCGGTAAAGCAATGACAACATCGGGGTGCCGGGCGCTGCTTCGGCGCATCTGTCTCCCAATCGACCAGACAGAGGCCTTGCGCGGCAGGGCGATGACTTCATCCACGAAGTCAAGGTTCTCCCAGAAAGGAGCGAGGTTCTCCCGGCAGGCGATGGCCAGCTCAGCTCCCGTCGGCAGTTGCTCGCGCAGGTAGCGCACGGCCGGTGTCGCCATGCAGGCATCCCCCAGGGGGTTGGGAGACCGGACAATGATGCGCATCTTCTCTGAGAGGGAAATCGATGGGTCACAAAAAAGCCGGTGAGGGAAACACTCACCGGCTAACAGAAAGGCTTCGCACTCATGATGCGAGCAGCCGCCTGAGGATCATTACTCGGCAGGCTTGTCTTCAGCAGCTGGCTTTGCTGGAGCAGCTGGCTTTGCTGGAGCAGCAGGCTTTGCTGGAGCTTCCTCAGCTTTCGGCTCAGCAGGGGCTGTTTCAGCTGCGGCAGGTGCCTCCGACTCGGGCGTCACGATCTCAGCTGGTGGAGCTGCGTCATTCAAAGCAGGCGAGCTGGGCAGAAGCGGCTCAGGGGCTTTCACCTCACTCATAATGTCCGCACCTTTGTCGCCGTCGCTCATTGTGCGGGCAGACACAACAGCCAGGGCAATTGCGCTGGTGAAAAAAATGATTCCCAGCCAGGTCGTGATCTTCTGCAGAACATCCGTGGTGTGCGCTCCCAGAGCGGCATCCAGTGATCCACCGCCGAAAGCAGCGCCGAGACCTTCCTGTTTCGGGCGCTGAACGAGCACGACCAATACCATCAGAACGCTGACAGCAACGAGGATAACGGTAAGTAAAATAGCCAAGATTTCCATGGGGCGC
>JAHDFZ010000122.1 GCA_020627905.1 Verrucomicrobiota bacterium | reverse complement strand
TGTAGCCGCGTCCCGTGAGGGCGTGGGACGAAGGATGCCTTCTGACGAGACACAGGCTGTCATTTCGGAAATCCACGAGGTTACGCTACTCAGCTCAGCTGTCGCGGCTACATTTCTGTCAGGAGTGTCACGTGTGCAAACGCCTTCGGATAGCAGCGCCCCAGAGATCGGCGATGATGATCATCGCCAGCAGCACATAGAGATAGGTCCAAACCTCACGGTAGTAGAATTCCTCGTGCGACAGCTCGATGTAAAGGCCGATCGTTTCGATCCCAACAAATCCTAACACGGCCGAAGAGCGGAGAGCGCACTCGAAGCGATAAGCCGTGTAGGTGATCAGATTCGGCAGGGCACGTGGCAGAATCCCAATGAGAAAAATCTGCACAGGTCGGTGCCCGATGGCACGCAGGGCTCGTGCTGAGTCAAGTGCCTCTTCATCGATCAGTTCCGAAAACACTTTCCCGAGCGTGCCGGAAAATGGCATTGCCAGGGCGATCATCCCTGCCAAAGGCGACACGCCGAATGCTGAGAGAAATAAAAGAGCCCAGATCAACTCGTGGATCGAGCGCGTCAACGTCATCAGACTTCGGCTCGCCGTAAAGAGGAATCCCAGCAACAGCGAGCTAAGGGGCGGTCGAGGCTGTGGCCACCAGCTCCTGGATCCCAGGAAACCCAGCACTAAGCCCACCGGCACAGCCAGACTCATCGCCGCAGCTGCGTAGCGTAGTGTCAGTCCGGCACCATGCAGTGCTTTAAGCAAAATCGGCGGCGCATCATCCGGCGTCAGCTCGTCCTGATAGTCGAGTGCAGGGGAAAGAGCTGCTGCAAAAAACCGCCCCGTCCGGTCCCAGCGCGAAGCATCGGGCGGAAGGAGGCCCTGCGGCTTCAGCTCCAGCCACCACGAACAAATAAAAACGGCGACGATTCCGCCAAGGATGACCCAGCGACGCGTGCCATAGTGACGACTTGGGAGGCGCTGAGCAGCCGTCGGATCCATCTAACCTTGCCGCCGCAAAAACTTTTACGCTAGCGCCTTGTGGATCACCTGACAGACTTGCTCATCAGCATTGCGCACAGCAAGGAGATCTGCCTCCTGTGACATCTCTGCGAGCCGCTCATCATCGCTTAGTAGATCGAGCACCCGCTGCGCAAAGGTTTCATCTGCCAGTTCACCCTGAGGCCAGAGCACACCCGCTCCGACCTTTGCAGCAATCGCGGCATTCGCCGTCTGGTGGTCGTCTGCAGCGTGAGGATAGGGTATCAGGATCGATGGCTTGGCGAAATACGCTAGCTCTGTCATGCTCGACGCACCTGAACGGGAAATCACCAGATCAGCTGCCGTGTAGGCATCCTGCATACGTTGGCAGAAGGAGACCAACTGCCCGGCACCCGGCGCTTTCTCGTAGGCAGGCTGCAGCCTCGTGAAATCAGATGGTCCACTCACATGCAACACCTGCACCTGCGCATCTGCCCAGGCGGAGAGCGATGCCGCCACCAGATCATTGATCCGCTGCGCCCCCTGACTCCCCCCAATGATTAGAACGGTCTTTTTGTCAGGATCCAGATCGAAGCTGGTTCGGGCGGCGGTCACTTCTTTGACCTCGCGAAACGAGGGACGAATCGGGGTCCCGACAACAAGAGAGTTGGTGCCCTCGGGCAGATATTCTGCCGTTTCTTTTACCCCAAGTAGAAACACCTGCGACACTCTGCCATTCAGCAGGTTCGCTTTACCAGGGATCGCGTTTGACTCATGGATAAAGGTAGGTAGACCTAACATCCGCCCTGCGAGAAGAGGGGCTGCTGACGTGAATCCACCCATGCCGAGCACCGCATCAGCGCGGAATCGCTTGAGCAGAGATCGACAGCCGGTGATCGCCTTCAGCATCTTGAACGCGAAGGGAATGATCTTAGGCGAAAAAATCCGAGGCATCGCCATCCCCGGCATCTTTTCGAAATCGAGATGCCCGTATCCCTCCGATGCGAGACTATCGATCTGTTTTTCCGAGATGAGCAAAGTGACTTCTCCCCCGTGTTTTCGCCACTCCTCCGCAACCGCAATCCCTGGGAATAGGTGCCCTCCGGTGCCACCGCAGGCGATGAGAAGACGGTGACTTGTCGGGCTGTAACTGGATTCGTCGCTCATAGTTCGTTGAGAGGGGAAGAAAGTCCCCTTCCCCTTTGTTTCAAGCGGCTTTGTCGTCAAATCGTGTCACCTGTCGCAGAGATCAATCGCAGTCTTGCGAAATAGGATATCGATTTAGACCAAAATCCGGTGGTTCCTCCAAGCCGTTCCTTTTCAAGCGTCATGGATGCCCCTACAATGGGGGGAATCGATCTTACTACCGCTATGGCACCTGATACCGAACCGATCATGCTCGAAAACCCTACCTGGGTGATGGGACACAAAAATCCTGATACGGATGCCATCTGCTCGGCTATCGCCTACGCCGATTTCCTGAGAAAGACCCGAATCCCCGACGCTGTTCCCGCCTGTTGCGGCCCCCCGAACGCGCGCACCGAATGGGTGCTGGCACAGGCCGGGATCCGACGTCCGCGGCAGATGAGTGATGTCTACCCGACCGCTCTGCAGATTTGCAAAAAGGAACTGGTGACCGCCACGAAGGATATGACCATCATGGAGGCGTATCAGCTGATGACGGACAATAGCTTCCGAAACCTCCCTGTCGTTGATGAAGGGAACCGATTTCTCGGCCTCCTTTCCCTGCAGGACTTGCTGTCATTGCTCCTCCCCCCGACTGGGAAAGGCGAAAGCGCCCGGGAAGTGCGAACGACGACGAACAACATCGCCAGGATCCTCGGGGCAGAGATCGTTCACCTGACGGATCAATGCCACGAGGACACCGATTTCCTGATGATGGTGGCCGGCTCATCAGAGCCGGTGATGCAGGAGAGAATGAGCCGCATCCCTAGCGATCGCCTGCTGCTGATCACGGGAGATCGGTTAGGAGTCCAGCTGCAGGCAGTGGAAGCTGGCGTGCGAGCACTCGTCGTCACGAGTGGCTTCCGCCCTAGCGATGCCATTATCAATGCAGCGAAAGCAAATGGCACAGCTATCCTTGTCGCGCCTACGGACACAGCATCGACAACTCAACTGATCCGCGGAGCACGGTCCATCAATGCGGCGATATCCACTGACCTCCTGACTCTTTCACCCAGGACAAGACTGAAGGCCATCAAAGACGGCGTAGCGAAGCATCCGAGACAGTCGCTCTTTCCAGTGGTTGACGAAGATCAGTTCCTCTTCGGCGCCATCTCGCGGACGGACCTGGTCACACCCGTGAAGACGAACCTGGTGCTTGTCGATCACAATGAATTCTCTCAGGCAGTGACCGGAGCGGACGAAGCGAACATCATCGAGGTCATCGATCACCACCGTCTAAGTGGGAATCTGGTGACGAAAGAGCCGATCCGCTTCATCAATAAAACGGTCGGTAGCACCTGCACGATCGTCGGGAATTCGTATCGAACCCATGGCGTGCAGCCTTCGAAAGGAGTCGCTACCTGTATCTGTGCCGGGATTATTTCCGATACACTGCTGCTCACCTCGCCGACGACGACAGAGGAGGATGCCATCATCCTGGAATGGGCCAGCCAGATTGCAGAGATCGATGTCGATGAATTCAAGGAAGGCTTTTTTACGGCGGGTTCAGTTTTGCGAACCTGTGCTGCGCCAGAGGCTGTGGGGACGGATCGAAAGGAATTCGAAGAAAACGGCTACAAGCTCTCCATCTCTCAGGTGGAGGAGATCGGCTTCGATTACTTCTGGCCATCGCGTGAGGCTTTGCAGGAGGAACTGCGTCATCTCATGGAATCCCGCGGGCTGGACTTTGCCTGCCTCATGGTGACGGACATCACCCTGAATGACAGCCTGCTGCTGATCGAGGCACCGGAGGAAATCCTCAAGTCGATTGCCTATCCGGAAAAGGATAAGAATCTCTTTGTGCTGAAAGGTGTCGTCAGTCGGAAGAAGCAGTTGTTCCCGTATATTGCCTCGGTCCTGGCCGATGTGCCGGTCAGCCTGTAAGCTGCGCTGATTCACTAGGGCTTGGGGTGCTGCTTGCCCTCTGACTAGACACAGGCGGCCCTTTCGCCAATCCACGAGGTTACCCTCGCGGCTACACAGCTAAGCTGTCGCGGTGACGTGCCCCCTTTCTTTCTGTAGCCGCGTCCCGCGAGGGCGTGGAACGATGGATGCCCACTGACGAGACACAGGCTGCCGTTTCACCAATCCACGAGGTTACCCTCGCGGCTACACAGCTCAGCTGTCGCGGTTACGTGACACTCGCTGCGTCCTTTGCACCGAGTATCGCCTTCGTCATGCGCAGAGCCTGCAGGTTCGGTTCGACGTCGTGCACTCGGTGGATCATCACCCCGGCTTCACGCGCCAGAGAGGTCACCGCAGCAGTTGGCAGAATCCGGCGCTCGATATCGGTATCATCCAGCAGGGCGGCGAAAAGGGACTTCCGAGAAACGCCCAACAGAATCGGGCGACCGAGTGCTTTCTGCATCTCTCCCGCCCGGGCGATCAACTCCAGATTATGGTCGATCGTCTTCCCAAAACCGACTCCCGGATCGAGGACGATACGATCTTCCCCCACCCCGGCTGCAACAAGGGCTCCCATCCGGGACTCAAGAAAGCTGAGAACAGAATCGTAGACAGAATCATACGCCGGACTCTCCTGCATGCTTTCCGGGCTTCCCTGCATATGCATGACGACGACTCCAACTGACGTTTCTGCAGCGAGCCCCACCATACCCGGGTCCGTAAAGCCGGAAACATCGTTGATGATCTGCGCCCCGGCAGCGAGGGCCTCCCGAGCGACTTCAGGCTTTCTGGTATCAACGGAAATCACCGAAGAAAGCCGTTCGCTCTTTACCTTCTCGATCAGCGGAACGACTCGATCGATCTCGACATTTACCGACACCTCTTCGGCACCCGGGCGCGTGGATTCCCCTCCGATATCGAGGATCCCCGCTCCCTGCTCTGCCAGAGTGATCGCGTGCTGTAGACCATCTTCGGTCTTATGATACAGCCCCCCGTCAGAGAAGGAATCAGGGGTGGCGTTGACGATCCCCATGATCTGAGCGGATTTGCTCAGATCGATTGTTTGCTCACCGATTCTCCACTGCATAGGGCTCGAAGAGCGTCAGAACACTAACTATCCGCTAAATAAATCCTAGGAAACAGCTGGAGCCAGTGGTCGCTCTGTCTCACAGGCTGGGGCTTCCATCTCAGGCTTCGGCTGCTGCGGTGAGAGACCCAGCTTTTTCAGCAGGTTCAAGTCTGCCTCTGTCTGCGGATTGCAGGTGGTGAGCAGCTTGTCGCCGTAGAAGATCGAGTTCGCTCCAGCGAAAAAGCAAAGGGCCTGCATTTCCTCCGACATCTGCGTGCGTCCGGCAGAGAGGCGGACCTTGGCCTTAGGCACGGCGATCCGTGCGAGCGCGATCATACGAATGACATCAAAGGTATCCACCCCCTGCTGCTCCGCCATGGGAGTCCCCGGGATGGGCACGAGAGAGTTGATCGGCACACTCTCCGGCTGCGGATTAAAGCCACTGAGCACCTCGAGCATCTTCAGACGATCTTCATTGTTTTCTCCCAGACCGAGGATCCCTCCCGAGCAGATTGACATGCCGGCATCCTGCGCGTTGCGGATGGTGTTGAGACGATCCTGAAAGGTGTGGGTCGTGACGATATTCTCATAGTGCTCAGGAGAGGTATCGATGTTGTGATTGTAGGCAGTAACACCGGCTTCCTTGAGCTTCTGCGCTTCACTTGGCCCCAACTCCCCGAGAGTGGTGCAGACTTCCATGCCCAACTGGCTGACGGATTCGACGATCTCGATCACATCATCGAAACGCTTCGTTCCCTCACGCACGCCCTTCCACGCAGCCCCCATACAGAAGCGGGTGGACCCGTTCGCCTTGGCGAATTCCGCTCGTTCGAGAATTTCATCTTTCGGCATCAGGCGTCCTGCGTCAACGCCTGTGTTGTAGCGGGCTGACTGCGCGCAGTAGGAGCAGTCCTCAGAACATCCACCGGTCTTGATGCTGAGCAGGGTGCAGAGCTGCACCTCATTCTCCGGCCAGTGCTCCTCATGAACACGCCGCGAGCGCTGGATGAGGTCAAAGAATGGTAGGTCGTAAAGTTCCTTAAGTTCTGCGTAGGTCATGGCGAGGTGGCGTAAGAAAAAAGCGGCAGCTGAATCGAGATCCAGACGGCCGCTCATAATGACGCAGGATCAGCCTGCTGTCATGGGGAAAAGCTCTCTACAGTTGGGTCGGATTCGGGGTGTCTCCGTAGACAGAAGTTGGGTCGAATGACTTTTCTCCCTCCGTAAAGGTCAACTTAGGCGCATCACCGTTATCAGGCGTTTCATCAATGCTGCGGTAGAAACAGCTACGATAGCCGACGTGGCAGGAAGCCTCTTCACCACCAGCGTCAGGAGCGGTGAGGGTGACCTCAATGATGACACAGTCCTGATCATCATCGATAAGGATGCGCTGGATGTGCTGAAACATGCCGGATGTCTCACCTTTTTTCCAGAGCTTCTGCCGTGAGCGCGACCAGTAGTGTGCTAGACGGGTGTCGATCGACAAGCGCAAGGCTTCCTCATTCATAAATGCAAACATGAGGATCTCCTTCGTCTCTGCATGCTGAGTGATGCAGGGAATCACGCCTTTGTCATCGAACTTAGGCGCCAGCTCATGACCTTCCTCGACCTGTTCAACGCTGGTCCGGGAAGCATACTGCCAAGTGCTCATCTGTGTGGTCTCACTCATGTTTTTACTGATCGTTTGTAGGTTTTGCCGGTCTCCCGAGCCATCGCTAACTGGCCGGAAAAGCGGCCACCTATCTCCACCGGAAAGCTTGTTCCGTCAAGGGCAAAGGCAGACGCGGTGGCGAAGGGCGAGCGGGACTTGGGTTGATAGCAGGGTCAGGAGACCCTGCCTCCATGGCAGACACGGATTGACGGTTTTCCTACCATCACATCTTATGTGGATCGAGCGGTGGAGCATCGGGTGCCAGTCGCTGATAGCTTGTTTCAGGCAGGTATGTGGCTAAGGTGAAGCAGGGCCCGGGTTGGTAGCAGGGTCAGGAGACCCTGCCTCCGTGGCAGGCACGGATTGACGGTTTTCTTACCGTCACGTCTTATCTCGATCGGGCGGCAGGGCTATTGGGCCGGACTGGCGCCCAGCTTCCCGTCAATCAGCTCCACTTTGCGATCACCGCGCTCGGCAAGTCGCTGGTCATGAGTGACGACGACGAGAGTTTTCTCCTCCTCCTCGACCACACCTAGAAGGAGGTCGATCACTTCACCTCCTGTATTGGAGTCCAGATTACCCGTTGGCTCATCTGCGAATAGAATGCTGGGCTCATTCAGCAGCGCACGCGCTATCGCCACTCGCTGCTGCTCACCACCAGAAAGCTCCGCAGGCAGATGATTCATACGGTCGATCAAGCCCACTTTTTCGAGCAACATCTCTGCACGCTCCCGGCTGCGCCGCCCACGAATAAGCGTCGGCACGAGAACATTTTCGATCGCCGAAAGCTCCGGCAGAAGAAAGAAACTCTGAAAGACATAGCCGAGCTGCTGATTGCGAATGCGCGCCTGTTGCTTCGATGGTTGAGCATAGAGGTCCTGCCCTCTGATCATCACCCGCCCCTGGTCAGGCTGCTCCAGCCCGGCAAGCGTATAAAGCAGCGATGTCTTACCTGCGCCGGAAGGGCCAACCAGGAACACCTTCTCCCCTGCTGAAACAGACAAGTCGACACCCTTTAAGATGCTGAGACGTTTCTCGGCCAGGGTAAAGGTCCGATAGACATCCTGGGCTTCGATGGCGGGCTGGGTATCGGTCGACATTTTTTAAGAGACCGTTGAAAAGCAAGGTGAGCGATGACCGGATGACCGGAGTATACAAGCCTGTTTGTGGCCGGCAAGGCGCGAGGAGCGATGGTAGCCAAAGCTACCTGAGCGACGAGGAACGCAGCCAGACGGAATCAGGCCTGCAGCCCGAAGGGTGAGAGTATTCACTACACTCTCAACTGCGCCGAAATCGGAACTCATATCGTCTCTCATCATCGTTTGCATAGTTTTTCAACGGTCTCTTGAGGTTCTAAGGAAAACGCTGCGGCACAAAAAAAGAAAAAACCCTTTCTGCAAACAGAAAGGGCTCAGCATCAGTGAATCATCCACTCAACATCTGAGCGGAGCTGACAAGATCATTTCTTCTTGGCATTCCGCAGGCCGGCACGGCGAGCCTTTTTCGCCATTTCCAGAGCCTTGTCGTTTCCATAACGAGAAATCGAAAATTTAGCAGTCTTGCGCTTGCCGTCTGCATCGTCCCAGGCAGCCTGCCAGTATTCGTATGTCACATCTTTAGGAGTTTTGGAGAGCACGTGTGTAACGCCGACCATCCCGGACTTTTTGATGCGACGCGCTTTTTTTCCGGCGGCCTCCTGCTTGTATTTCGGCATCTTCGCGAGCAGAGAATCGCGATATTCCTTCGCTGCCTTCAGAGCCTTCCCTTTTCCACCGGAGGCCTTGTCAGGAAAATACTTCTGATTGCTTTTCCCTTTGTGACTGATCCGCACGTAGTAGCCATGATTTTTCTTTTCAGGCTGATCGATGCGGGAGATTCCGTAGGATGGGCGAGGCTTGATAACAAGAGGCATGATAGAACAAGTTTCGTCTGAAAAGAAAGTTTGTCTAATTTTTCTTCACATTGCCAGCAAAAAAGCTAACTTTTATCAAATTTCCGAGGAGTGGTCGATCTGCCTCACAGCTTCATAAACGGCGATCCCGACTGAGGTAGCCAGATTCAAGCTGCGGCCTCGCTTCTGGGGAATGACCCGACAGAGCTCAGGAGATTCATGAAGCAAGCTCTCCGGAAGCCCCCTGGTCTCCGGTCCAAACACCAGATAATCACCAGCACGATAGGTGGCATCCCAATAAGTAGATTGCACTTTCGTTGTAAAATAATGCAGATTCTGCGGCGCCTCACCTTCGACAAAAGCTGACCAATCAGCCCATGTCTTCGGATTCAGCTCCTTCCAGTAATCGAGTCCGGCACGCCTTAAAGACTTTTCATCGATAGAAAAGCCCAGCGGCTCAATGAGATGAAGCTGCGCCTCAAGCGCATGGCACAACCGACCGATATTCCCTGTGTTCGGCGGGATCTCCGGCTCAAAAAGCACGACGTTGACCATTTCTGATACGCTCGATTGATGGACACAAAAAAACCTCCGACAACCGAGTTGCGGGAGGTTTACGTCTAGCGAGGTCTCTCGCGAGATCTACCTACCAGAGAAGAGAAGATTAAGCCTCGATAGGATCAACGTTAATGCGGCGACCATTCTGGTCGAAGCGAACGTTCCCTTCAACGAGAGAAAAAATCGTGTAGTCGCGGCCGAGGCCTACGTTCTTGCCTGGGCGCCACTTGGTGCCGCACTGACGGATGAGGATGTTTCCGGCAAGCACGTGCTCTCCACCGAACTTCTTCACTCCACGGCGCTTCGACTTACTGTCGCGACCGTTCTTAACACTACCTTGTCCTTTCTTATGAGCCATGACGAAAACTTGGGTAAAAATCTGCTGGGATGAAAAATTAGACGGAGAGGATTTCCAGACGAGTGAGCTGGCGACGGTGCCCTTTTGTCTTATGGTGCCCCTTGCGGCGCTTGAACTTGAATGCGATGACCTTCTTCGCACGGTATTGGTCGACCACCTTCGCAGTAACCTTGGCTCCGCTCACAAAAGGTGCGCCAACCTGAACGCCGTCTCCAGAGCCAGCTGCCAGAACTTCTTCAAAAGTCACTTCCTCACCGACCTCAGCGTCGAGCTTCTCCACGTCTACACGATCGCCCTGCTGAACGCGATACTGTTTGCCACCGGTCTTGAAAATTGCGTATGCCATTTGAAGTGTCCCTGTTGTTTGAAGGGCGCGAATTGTTGCATGGATTGCCGCTTCTTCAAGCGAAAAAACCAGCCGAAGCCACGATTGGTCAGCTTCGGACATAAAAAGCCCCCTTCGACACAAGGCCGAAGGGGGCGAAACAAAACAGACCCCACAGAAGGGACTGATGCCTGGGCCTTAAATCTTATCTTCGATCAGCTTCTCCATCTTGACGATGTCAGCGGAGAACTTGCGGATGCCTTCCGCTGTCTTTTCGGTAGCCATCGCATCTTCATTCATGAGGAAACGGAAGGTCTTTTCGTCCACGTCAATCTTCTCAATGTCAGATTTCGCAGCGGTTTCCGCATTCAGCTTCTCTGTCAGCTCGCCCTCGGTATTCTGAAGCTCTTCCAGCAATCCGGTGCCGATGGTCAGCAGGTCGCAACCGGCAAGCTCGATGATCTGTCCGGTATTTCGGAATGAAGCACCCATGACCTCCGTGTCATAGCCGAACTTCCGGTAGTATTCGTAGATCGTCTGGACGGACTGAACACCTGGATCCTCAGCACCGGTGTATTCTTTCCCAGTGTCCTTCTTAAACCAGTCGTAAATCCGACCTACAAAAGGAGAGATGAGCTTGATGTTCCCCTCTCCACAGGCGATCGCCTGAACGAGAGAGAACATGAGGGTGAGGTTACAATTGATCCCCTCTTTCTGAAGAGCCGTCGCTGCCTGGATCCCCTCCCAGGTCGATGCGATCTTGATCAGGATGCGATCGCGCTCGATCCCGTCAGCTTCATACATAGCGATCAGCTCTTTAGCCTTGGAGATCGTCCCGTCGGCATCGAAGGATAGACGCGCATCAACCTCTGTCGACACACGACCAGGAACGATTTTGAGGATCTCCTTGCCGAAGGTGACGAGAACGCGATCAATGATGGCCTCGGTAAGAGCTGGACCGGTTAGACCGGAGCTTGCCTTTGTATCCGTCACCGACTGGTCGACGAGATGCGCATACTGCTCCTGCTGGGCGGCGCTGAGGATGAGTGACGGATTTGTCGTTGCGTCCTGAGGCTCGTATTCCTTCATCGCCTCGAAATCGCCGGTATCAGCCACCACGGTGGTGAACTTCTTCAATT
>JAHDFZ010000121.1 GCA_020627905.1 Verrucomicrobiota bacterium | reverse complement strand
CCTGATTCCGTCTGGCTGCGTTCCTCGTTGCTCAGGTAGCTATGGCTACCATCGCGCCTCGCGCCTTGCCAGCCAAAAACAGTGGTGCGTGCTCCGGTCATCCGGTCATCGCTCACCTAGTTTTTCAACGCTCTCCTACGCTCTTTAGTTTGAAGTGTGAAGATTAGTTGAAAAGTAAGCGAGATGTCTGTTAGTTGCCGCAGCTCGGTTTTCTATGAAAGTAGCGAAGGATGGTATTAGATCCATTGTTCGGATCGGTTACGATGGAAGGGTTCACAAAAAATATCGTGGATCTGACATCGAGACCCGGTTCGATAATGAGGTCCACGTGCTCCAGGTTCTGGAGTCGCGCGGGTGTGATTACGTCCCGCGACTGCTGGATTCGGATCGTGAGACCTTCACCATCGTGACCACGAATTGCGGGCCAAGTGCTGAGGCCAGCATCAGCCCCACGCGTGCGCAGCAGCTTTTTGCAGAACTGAAAGAGGATTACGGGATTGTTCACGATGACCCGTTCGCCAGAAACATCACCTACAACCCCCACAGTGGACGTTTCTGTATCATCGATTTTGAGCTGGCGACCGTGTTGGAAGGTGAGCAGTTTCAGACAAAATCGCTTTCTCGTCGACTGGTCGGGAAATACCGCGATCGGGATCGGTAAAGAGGCCAATGAGGATTCGCTGACTGTCTTCGGATGTCAGGAGGGTTGGCCTGAACCGAAAGCGCTGGCAGCAAGCGAGTCGATCGAGGATGACGGCATTGTCTTCCTTGTGAGCGACGGCATGGGAGGGGCGAACGGTGGGGCGGTAGCCAGTCACCTCGTCACCCGCGAACTTTCCCGATTTCTACCGGCCATGATTGGAGACTTCACTCAGGCGGGGAGTCTCGAGCCAACGATCCTCGAGGCGATCCTCGCTACCCACGACTACGTTTCGGAGGTCGGTAATGGTAGGATCGAGCTGCTTGGTATGGGGGCAACGGTGGTAGCTGCCATGTTCTTCCGGGGCGAGGTTCATTTTGGCCATGTGGGAGACAGCCGACTCTATCGGTTTCGAGGCGGGGAGCTTCAGCAGCTCACCCACGACCACTCCTACGTGGGGCGTCTACAGGAGACTGGTGAGCTAAGTGAGCAGGAGGCCCGCGAGCACCCGCGTCGGAACCTCCTCTACCAGGCGATGGGTGGGAGGTGTTCGGAGATTGAGCCGCAGGTATCGTCAACAGATCTTGAGGTGGGGGACTGGTTTCTGATCTGCTCGGATGGGGTCATTGACGGCCTTTGGGATCGTGACTTACTGGAGGCTTTCACAAACGCAGAGTCCTTGAAAGTGCCACCTGAGGATGTAGGTAGCCAGTTACTCGACTGGGCGTGTGAGCAATCCGGCACGGACGATACAACGCTCTTCGTCATTCATGTCGAAGAGGACCGAGCTTCTGAAGAAGTAGAGTCTCGTTCCTCCTAAAAGTAGGTGGACAGGGACCGGCAGTCTGCCCAGAATAGGGCTGGATGGACCTTCGAGACCCAAAGCTGAACTCGGAGTGGCCCCGCAGTGGGGCTGTCACCTTGCAAGTTCCCGTCAAAAGGATATGACTCGTTACTCATTTCGGAAGGCTGTCTATCTCATGCTAGCGCTCTCGCTCGTCGGGTTGATGGTCGTCTGCCTGGCGATCATTGGTCCTGCATACACCGTTGAGTTTGCTGGTGCTTACTGGATGCAGATCGTCGCCGGATATCTTGCGATGGTTTTTCTCATCGAACTCATTGGGGTTCCTTTTCGATCCGCCTTCCGACATTACTGGGCTGGAATGATTTTTGCTTTCGGCCTCTTCGTGTTCGGGGTTCTCGCTGGGGCGTCGACGTCGATTTTTCTCTACGGGGACATGGATGCACACTCCTACATCGGCAAGCCACTCTTCTGGATGAGCATCTACGGCTTCATTCCGGCTGTCACGATTGGAGCCATGGGAACAGGTGTCATTCGGGCAGGGAACGAAATCAGAGAACAAGGCGGTGAAGAGAACAACTGACCCTCTAGGAGTTCCAGCCTTCGTATTCACTCCAGCCTCAAAACGCGGCTGCCCTCAGACCGTAGGTGTGCGATGACAATCCTTTGGAAATGACAAATACGAGACTCGATGATGGCGGATACGAGCTGGGCGTGTTTCGGCGCGAGACGGGACAGCTCGTGGTTGCTCTCCCGGTCTCGTCTTCATTTGTGACAGACTCGTTCGAGTTTGAAGTTTCTGAAAGTATCGCCAATGCGCTGATTGAGGACCCGAATTTGCGATCGCGTTTAGACAAAAAATTACATTCGATGCTACAAGGCAGAATTACACGAGGCGCTCACGGAGCTACAGACGAAGAGTGCGTTGAGGTGATCAATAGGATGGTCACTTAGTTTCGGGCACAGGCAAACGGGCGAGCGTGTTTTCGAATGCGGCACGATCGAGTTTGAGCGGATTATTGAATCACGGTTTCCCTCTTGTTTAGACTTGCGATATCCGCTTTGGGTCGGCCAATGGTTCCAAGCGCTGCTTTCGACCGAAGAAACGAAGCAGCTTCGCAAAAACCCTTGATCTTACGGAACTCCGGAAGCAGCTTCCCAGCAGGCAAGACTTGTGATATCCTCTCGCGAGTCGATACCAATTTCTACTGTTAACCGAGGAAGGATCATGAACGCATTCGAGCTTTCCGGTTGTTCCTTCGCAGTCGTGGGAGCGGCAGTCGGCGGAGTCTACGGATTCACGAATCACGGTTGGATCGGTGGAATCGTTGGCGCGCCCTCTATGTCGGTTGCAGGATATATCTTGGGAGTTGGAATCGTCTCAACGTCGTTCTGGATTGGAATACGCAGGGAACGAAGCCAGCAGCGACGAGATCTGCGCGACCGATTCGGAGCGTATTGGTCAGACAACCGATCATCCGATTGGAATGAATTGAAGAAGGAGCTAAAGTGCGGCGACGAACGTTCTGGCGAAATCGTGGCCAAATTCTATTATGGCGTATTCTTCGATATTGGATGTGGATTCCCGGCGCGACTCTCAAAGCACCATTGGGGCGACGCTGCCCTCTCATCGGAACCGACGATCGGAGACCGTATCGAAGCGCGGGTATACTCGTTTGAGACGCCCGAAAAAGTCATCGAATTTACCCAGCGAGACCTAGGACCTAGAGCGAAAAGCAATGGTCAATAAGGCGTCACTTCTAACACCTGACCCGCTGCAGGTTCAATCCGTCATGCCCGTCCCACTATCAACCCGCAATCGAAGCAGCGCCCCCGTTCAGGCATAGGAGGATTTCGACATTCGACCGCGGAATACAGCCCGAAATGATACTATGCGTCCCAAGTTTCAGGGACACGCAAGACTGTCTAGCTTTTGAGCCACCCTCCATCGCTCTGGAGTCCTGACCAATGGCGAAGGCAGTGACTAGCCCAAAAACAAGGAGGGCGATGGAGCGTCCATTTTCTCGCAGAAAAACTGCCTCTCCGTTTTTGGTTTCCCACTCTGCTCTTATTTTGATACGGTCATCGAGCGAGGTCGTGCCTTGGATCTTTCTCCCAAGGACACACAAGCTCACTTCCGCTTTATCATGGGATACTCACTACACATTGAATTGCCGAACGACGAGGAACTTGACCTTGAAGAATGGCTTGAAGCCGTCGCAGAAACCGATGGAGCACGTCAGGCAGGAGGGGGGGGACAGCAGGCAGTCAATCCATCAACTGGAGAGATGATTAGGATCGCCGGATCGGATGGTGATGTAGAGATTTATGATCCTGACGAAGATGCCTGGCATCCAGTGCTTCACTGGTATGATCGACGCGGGAGTGTGAGCATGAATAGTCGAGCAGTTCCAATTGTAGGGGGCGAACTGGTGGGCCCAGTCGGAGAGGTGGTCAAGTCACTCGCAATGAGGCTCGGTGCCCAAATACGGGGTGATGAGGGCGAGGTTTATCCGCTCTAGGTTGAGTTTGCTATTCTCGGTGCAAACCCTCAGACGGCCACTCCACAAGGGGATTTTCCATACGTCATTGCAAGCAAAATAGGAATGAAAACTGAGAATCGACTAATCTACGATCAATTCATCGCTGATTTTGGGATGCCAGAGCGGCCGATAGCCAGCGAAATGGGCAATTATCAGTGTTGTGACGAATGTCGCAGAAATTGTGAAAGCGTCGCTGCGATTGACATGGAAGACTCATCCATCAGAGACGCTAAGAAATGGGAAAACCGGATGGGTCAGCACGCCCATGCATGGTCATGTGCTGCGATGGTCAAATATTTCCTGGCCAGACCTTCATGGCGACGCTTTACCGATCTCGATGTCTTGTTTTCTTCCAAGCATTCCGACAGGCTCGCAGCAGAACAAAAGTCCGCTGTAAATAGACTGATGACACATCTCAAGGCATCACTCGAGCTCGGCGAACATTAAGCATCAGAATCGCAGGGAGTCCATGTTTTCAAGAGTCGAGCAAATGAAACCAATTCTTGTCGTCGTTCTCGCGCACATTGGCTTAGCATCAGGCTTGTTTGCAGGGCGCCCAATCATTGTTAGCGAAGTTGAAGCATGTGTGTATGCCGATCTTGTGGTCATCGCGACCGTATCGCCATCGAAGGACGTTCCTGTCGATGGCCCGTTTGGTGAGTCTTCGTGGCATAATTTTGGTTTTACAGAATTTGCCGAAGCAGAGATTAGTCAGACCTTGCTTGGGACAGCTCCGAAGAGTTTGTTGATCTACGGAGGTAAAATGTTTGGGGGAACTGACTTCAGGATGGAGGAGGGGCGATATCTCATTCTACTCATGAAAGTGAAGGATGGTGCCTACAGGGCTGTGGATTGGCACTATTCATTTGCTCCATTGAAGAATGAAAAGGTCGGGTGGCTGGTCGAGAAATCCCCAATTAAGCGCGAATGGTTAACAAAGACCGAAGTCTTGCGTCGAATCGAAGCCAACAAATCAAAAGGCAAGCGAGGCGTTCGACAAAAGTCCGCTGAAGTCTTCAAATCGAGGTGACTTTGACCGCAGAGGAGCGCGCCCGGAATAGCAAACTCGAAATGATCTACCGTGTCTAAAGATGAAGCGTTGCCCACAATGTGGTGAAGCGAGTGTATCGGTGGCGAGATGCTTAGTCTCATCAAGATTCTTCCCGGCTGAGTGCCCGGAATGTGGGGCGCGCTGCTACGCGGAGCGTTCAGCAGCTGTTGCCCTAGCCGCGTTGCTCGTGAATGGGGCAATGTTGGCCGGGATCTTCATCGCTCTTTTCTACGAGGTATGGATCGCGGTCGTGGTCTTCTGGCTCGCGTTTTTGATTGAGCGGCCATTTCACCTGATAGGGCCTTTGAAGCTGGCGATTGATGTTAGCCCCCGGCAACCACGATTTGACCCGCTCCAGTTGTTTTGGCATGCTGGCTTGGCCGCGGCTACGATCTGGGCGCTTTCGTGATCCTGATGTTTCACTGATTGAGCACAGTGCTTTAAGGGGAATGGCGCAAGGTTAAGCACGTTTCGCGATGAAAGGTGCGGCCAAAGGCAGGCGCAAGCGACCTTCTCAGAATGTTGAGGCAGGTGCCCCAGGTCTTTCGCGTGGGACTGAAGTCCGACCTCCATAGATTGCATCGTTCCTGCTATGAAACAGCGAAGTCATTCGCGGACAGCATCTGTCGCGGGCGCTTGGATTAGAAGAAGGAAGCAGAGTCTGCTCCGAACTGCCGGTCACCGCGCTTAACCTTGTGACATTCGATTTAAGAGGCAGGTAATCCGTTCCGCAAAGGTTGCATGACGGGCTGTAGTTTTACAGAGGAGCGCCACAGCCAACTTTGTCCGCAGGCAGCCAGCCCCCCGGGAGCGCTGACGTCCTCGTCGGCTTCACTGCTTCCGGCCGCTTCTCATGAAACGTAGGCTGTGCTATGCCGACAAGGCTTGTCCGTCACGGACGTCAGCGCTCCCGGGAGAGATTGCTTTTTTGTGGAAAAACAAACGGGCAGGAATTGGTCCCTTACGCAGCGATGGCTTGATCTCTACACGCCCCACTACACACCGCGCTTCGCCCCGTAGAGCCGAATGTGCAGGCGATCGGAAAAATGAAAGCCGTGCCGCAGGGCTGCTTCTGACGCGAATGATTGATTCGCCCGCAGTTCATCCTCCGAACGAGCCTCGGGCATGAGAAATACTCGATTGGAAGGCACGTCGAAGGTGGCCACAAAGTCGAGCACTTCCTCCAGTCCTGCGGAATCGCTGACGACAAATTTGAAATCGGCGCGCTGCTCAGCCGCCAGACGGGACCATCTCGTGAGCACTTCCGGATTGACCCGTTTGTCTGCCGGAATCCCTGAGCTGACAAGCTTCGGCGAGACATTGAAGTGCTGCACTTGTCTCAGGAGCTCCTCGCCGGGGAAAAGGGTCCCGTTTGTCTCCATCTCAGCGGTGAATGGCGCTCGGGGGCTGGTCTCGAGGAAAGTCAGCAGGGAGACCCATGCTTTCTCCTGCACCAGTGGCTCGCCGCCGGTCAGCACGAGGTTCCGGCATGAAAATGCCTCGACTGCCTGGGCAATCTCCTTATTGCTGAGGTCGAGGATCTGCTCCGCTTTCTGAAAGGCACCAGCGGGAGCCTGATACCCGGGTTCGTAGGTGAAGCTCTTCTCTTCCCATTTCCACGTGTAAGGGGTATCGCACCAGGAGCAGTAGAGGTTGCACAGGCTGGATCGAATGAAGACGCTCGGACGCCCTGTGTGGCGTCCTTCGCCCTGGAGGGTATGAAAGATCTCGGGAGATCCGTCTGGCATGCGGGCGAGCTTCATGCCGGCAGTCTCCTAATCGTGGATGAATTTCACTTTCTCGATGATGTCGCCGCGCTTGCCCTCGGGCCACTCTTCGTCCTCGGGCCAGCCGAGGTAGAAGAGACCCAGGCAGCGGTCCTTTTCGCCCTCCAGCCCGAGCCAATCGCACATTTCGCGCGAATCAGTGATCGGTGGGGATGACCAGAATCCAGCCATCCCGAGAGCGGATGCCGTCAGGTGGAGATTCTGAATGGCGCAGGAGACAGCGGCGATCTCATCTGTCTCAGAAATCTTTTCGATCGGCTGGCGCGCCATGCCGATGGCGATCACGACGGAGGCCTGCAGGGGTTGCTTGGCCATTTTTTCCAGCTTCTCCGGGCGCACCGCGTTCTCTGGTGTGAGTTTTTTGTAGAGGTCCTGGAGAAAATCGGCCAGACGCTGGCGCCCATCGTCTTTGAACACAAAAAAGCGCCACGGCTCCGTCATGCCGTGGGTGGGTGCCCAGTTGGCATTCTCCAGCATGGCGGCGAGATGGCGATTCTCTACGGGTTTGCTCGACATGAGCGCTGGCTTGATAGTGCGACGGCGGCGGATCAGGGCGTTTGCGGCGGCAAGGCGGAGTGCCTCGGCGTCCAGCTGGGGTGAGTTTGGTTCGTCAGGATTCATTGTTTGCGCAGTTTCTCAACGGTCTCCTTGGGCGGATTACGCGGCTATTTCGTTCAAAACCGACGATTGGCAAGAGCTTGCGTCCACGAACAAGCAGGTATTTTCGTGCTTTTTCGGCGGAAAATCTCCCAGCTGCATGTAATGTCCGCCATTGTTTTTTAACCGTGCGATTTCCCAGCCATGCCGATCAAAATCGATCCCTCTCTCCACATCGATAAAAAGCCGCCCTGGATCAAGGTGCGTCTGCCGAACAATCCTGTTTTCTGGGATACGAAGGGCCTGATCGAGGATCTGGATCTGGTGACGGTGTGCGAGGAAGCACAGTGCCCGAACCGCTGGGAGTGCTGGGGGCAGGGGACTGCTACGTTTATGATCGCTGGCGAGCGCTGCACGCGGGCGTGTGGTTTCTGCGCTGTCGATACCCGCCGCCCGCTTCCCCTGCAGGAGGATGAGCCCGACCGCGTGGCGAAGGCCGTCAAGCGTCTCGATCTGAATCACGTGGTCATCACAGCTGTCGCACGGGATGATCTGCCTGATGGCGGTGCCTGCCATTTCGCGAACACCATTTATCAGGTGCGTGAGGAGAATCCTGACATCACGATCGAGGTTCTGGTCCCTGATTTCATTGGGAAAGACGATGCTCTCTGGGTCGTCATGGAGGCTGCGCCCGCGATTTTTAATCACAACCTCGAAACCGTTGAGCGACTAACGCCGCTAGTGCGATCACAGGCGGAATACACCCGCTCGCTGGCCGTGCTGAAGCGCGCTCGCGAGATGGCAAACGAAATGGGCAACCGCTGCGCCACTAAAAGCGGAGTCATGCTGGGTCTGGGGGAGACGGAGGAGGAACTCCTCACCGCGATGGATGACCTTCGTGCCCACGATGTCACGGTATTGACCCTCGGCCAGTATCTTCGTCCATCGCCGAAGCACCTCCCGGTGGTGGAATACATTAAACCGGAGGAATTTGACCGTTACAAAGAGATCGCGCTCGACAAGGGTTTCCGCCATGTGGCCTCCGGTCCCCTGGTTCGCAGCTCTTACCATGCCGCCGATTTCAAACCAGAGAACGATCCTCTAGCCTGAGAATTGCTGTTTTCTGGCTGGAATGACAGGCGGGTCTCGATCTTGCAAGAATTATTCATTTTCCTTAAACATTTTTACCGATAAATTGACTTAGGTTTCGTGACATTATCCACCACTCAACACGTCCGTTTGCCTGATGACCACTCTTTTCGTTTTCGCGCGATAATTCGTGATCGTCTTATCTGCTATTGACCTTCTCTGCGGTGCGATCGCTACAGACTATGAGTTCCGCCACGAGCTGGTGGGGAAGGCGACGCGAGCGCTGAAAAAGGCGGGGGTCGCAGCCACTCACGTCGGCCTGCTCGAGGCTGCAGAGAAAGGCGATTTGGTTTCTGTGAAGAATCTGAAGAAAGTCGGGGTCGACTTGGGTGCGGTCGGGAGGCAGGGGGAGACGGCGCTTATCACAGGAATCGAGGCAGGTCAGGACAGAGTCGTTTCATTTCTTCTCACAAATCCCAGTGTCCGTGAGACGGTTTCGCAGGAGCGAGAGCCGGATCAGGTCAGCGCTGTATCTCTATCTCTCGAAAATGAAAATTGGGCTGTGGCCAAAAAACTCACTAAGCTGGGAGCAGACGTTTCGGGAATTTACCTCGAGGGAGAGCCTGCTCTATATCACGCGATCACCCAGGATGACGCAGAATTGTTCGACCAGCTGATTAGCCTAGGTGTAGATCCCAAGCAGCCAGTCGATGGACAGCCTGCTTTGGCAGCTTTCGCGTTGGCTGCTGGCCGTCAGGATTGGCTTACCAAATTGTCAAAACTTGGGGTATCTCTCGATTCTGTCGGGCCCGATGGCTTGCCCATTCTACTAAGCGCTGTCGATCAGCGGGATGTTGATCTAGTGTCGACGCTCCTGGAGGCCGGGGCTGATCCTAGTGTGACCTGTGCTAGCGGTCAGTCGCCACTGGCGCTGGCCTTGGCAGCAGATTCGGATGAGCTTGCGAGACGTCTTCTAGACGCCGGTGCTAATCCGGACGTGCCGAATCTGGATGGGGACCTGCTTGCCGTGGATGCCGTCGAACGTGGAGATGTCCAGCAGCTCAAAGCCCTCCTGGAAGCGGGCGCTTCTGTCGATCAGCTTTGTGCGAAGAGGGGCATCAATGCTGTGCATGCTTCGATCGAGTCAGGAGATTTTGCTGTCATGGATCAGGTGATTGCGGTTGCCAAAGATCTCGATAAGCCGGCTCGCAGTGGAGCATCTCCTCTGGAATTGGCTGTGGCCACGGGGCATGTTCCCGCTGTCGAAGCTCTGGCAGCTGCAGGTGCGAAGAAGCATGATGCTCTGCTGATGACGGCTGCGCTGGACAAGCGCGATTCAACGATGCTTGCCAGTTTGATTCAGCGGGGGGCAGATCCCAACACGAAAATTTCTGAGGATGGTTTACGAGTATTCGATCAGGCCGTGCAGATAGGGGCCACTCACGCTGTCCGTGCGCTCTTGCAAAATGGGGCCGAAGTAGGCGACAATTTCTGGGCTGCTATTTTGACGGGGGATGACGAGCTGGTGCGAGTGATGCTTTCGGGCGGGGTAGATGCAACTGCTACTGGTCCTAATGGGGAGTCGCCGCTGGCTTACTGTCTCGCCGGAGAGCGTATCGAGATGGCTATCAGCATCCTGGATGCAGGGGCTGATCCACAGGTTTATTTCGACGGTCGTGAAAGTAGGTTGGCCAAATCCGTTCGGGAAGGGCGCGAGGATCTCGCTCTCGCCTTTTTACGCGCCGGTGCCAGCCTGGGCGATGGGAAAGCGCGTGATGGGCACTCGCTCATCAGCTGGTCGATCGCCAATGATATGACCGAAACGGCGAAGGCGCTTCTCAAGGCGGGTGCTGACCCCCAATCTTACGAGCGCTACCCGGCTGGAGAAGAGTTCCGCTCAAAGTTCCGCCAGACTTCCTTCCGTCGAGCCCTGCAATATGATCGCAGGATTCGGCCGCTCATGGCGGCTGCTGCCCAGAAGAATCATGAGGTCGCGCAGGCGCTTGTCGATGCTGGTGCCAAGCTCAATCAATACACCCGCAGTTATATGTCACCCGAGAGTATTGGCGCATGGACCAACGACGTGCGGATGATGCAGATCGCCATTTTGGGAGAGGCTCGTGAATACCAGTTCCGTAAGCTGATTATCGACCTTTCGAGTCAGAGAATTAAGCTCTATGAGAATGGTCAGATCACTTACTCGGGCCCTGTTTCTACTGGCAAAAAGGGGCATCGAACTCCTCCGGGAGAATATGTCATCACGCAGAAAAGCAAGCATCATGTCTCGAACATCTACAATTCCAAGATGCCCTATTTTATGCGTTTCAGCTGCTCAGCCTTTGGCACGCATCAGGGTAATCTCCCTGGCTACCGAGCTTCAGCTGGCTGTATCCGCATGACGATGAGCGGAGCGCGCACCATCTTCAACAAGATGGAGCGTGGTGACTACGCCATCATTGTGCCGTGAGTCTCCTGACACGGGAGAAGGGCAGCCTCGCTGATACTCGGTCGATCCGGGTATCTTTGTGTTCAGGCCCGCTCGCTGGTGTGGCGTGGGTGGGCTT
>JAHDFZ010000120.1 GCA_020627905.1 Verrucomicrobiota bacterium | reverse complement strand
GAACGACTATTTAGGTGTGCCCGTCTATGATTATTCCCGCTACCATGGCGAGGACCGCTATGTGATCCCTCTCGAATATATTGTGCGATTTGGTATGACGAGCGCTAGCTCTGTCCTAAAACGCTATGAGCGAATGGATGCCCCAGGTAAGCGAGCTTTTGAGAAGGAACTTGGCGTATCTGAGCCCTTGCGAGCGTGGCATTTCCTGAGTGAGCCTATCTCTGACTTGACGACGAAATTCGAGCCGGAAGACCGGATGCTGGACAAACAGGAAGCAAGCGCCATTTCCGGACTTACTGGAGAGCAGTTTTCGCAAAGCGGGCAGATTGCGATTTTGGCAGGATTTGTCGTGAAACAGATGCTGGAGCCTATTGGACTCTCTCTCTGGGATCTGAAGTGGGAGTTTGCGAAAGCAGATGATGAGCTCGTGCTAGTTGACACGATCGACACAGATTCCATTCGAGCGACGAAGTTTATCTCTTACGGCGGGCATCGTTTTGTCTGCCACTTTAACAAGCAGGCCATGCGGGACTACTACACCGTCTTCCATCCAGAGTGGCTGGATGCTATCAAGATGGCTAAGGCTGCTGGAGCAGTCAAAGGGGTGCCCTTCACTGACCTGCTGCGTCAAGGTCAGGAAGAGGGGCGATACCCCATTAACCCTGCTGTTGCTGATGAGTTTCTTGAGATCCAGAAAGAGAAAATGGGTGCGATTCGCTCTTATTTACTGGGCGAGAGAAGTCGTGATACCATCAGTGGTCTCCTGGATGAAATTGGAAAGCGAGAGATCGAGTATTACCATTCGCGCGGTAAGCTGGAGGGCTACCATAAGTTGAACGGTGTCGAGGGGCAGGTGAGTGGGTAGTTAGAGAGATGCGCCTGATTTTTTGTAGCCGCGGTCGTGAGACCGTGGATCGGAGAGACGGGTGCGTTTTTGGCATCAGGGGGGCATCCCCTGCTCCATGGAAGCAGGCATGAACCGAGGCATCACGCTCAGCGCCACGGGATTTCTCCTCCACGATTGATGTGCCGCATGGACTCAAATAGGAGCTGACGATATTTCTGCGGGGCTGCCTTATGAGGAATGGGGCTTGTTTCGTAGGGGTCCTCTTTGAGGTTATACAAACGATAGGGGCTCATGCTATCGTCCCGAAGGAGCTTCCAGTCACCCATACGGACAGCGTGGTAGGGGACGCCGCCGTGCTTGCCGCCCTCCAGCCTGACCCAGTAGAGACTGCGATCTGAATCACCGTCGAGCTGCTTGGCGCCTTTCAAGATCGGGAGGAAGCTTCTGCCATCTAGTTCATGGGACACCGGTGCCCCGGCGATCTCTGCCAGTGTGGGGTAGATGTCCATCGTCAGAGATATGTGATCTTCATTGACTTGACCCTCTGGGATGGCGGCAGGCCAGGTGACGCAGGTGCTGACCGCGAGACCGCCTTCCAGCATGTCCTGCTTCCCACCATTGAAGGGAGCGTTGCGCGCCTCATAGCGCAAGGCGCCACCATTATCGCTTGTGAAAATGGTTACGGTATTCTCCCATTGCTCTGTTTCTTTGAGGTGGTCGATGACGCGACCAATGCCTGCATCCAGGTGTTCGATGAGAGCTACGAGACCAGCACGCGCATCTGTCATATCAGGTTCCCTGATCTTTACTTTCTCCAGCCAGTCAGCTGGTGGCTGAATAGGATCGTGTGGGGCGTTATAGGCGAGAAAGGTGAAGAATGGCTCATCGGCATCTTTTCGGCTTTCATGATAGCTGATCGCCCAATCGCTGAAGAGGTCGGTAGCGTGCCCCTTGGGTGTGATGACTTTCTCTCCCAGCCGCATGTAGTTCTGCTCGTGGCGTAGATGAGTATAGTAGTCATCCATCATGTCGCCGAGGAAGCCGTGAAAGTGCTGAAATCCGACATCTGTGGGACGGTCAGGAGCCTCCAGTCCCAAGTGCCATTTCCCGATAAGGGCCGTTTGATAACCTGCTGTCTGCAGATGCTGAGGCAGGGTGACGACGTCATTTCTGAGATTGCCCCAGGATGTCGTGAAGCCCCATCGTGGCGTGCGGATAACGCCGGGGACTCCGCTGCGGTCTGGGTAAAGTCCGGTCAGAAATGACGCTCGTGTCGGTGAGCAGACGGTGCAATTCGCGTAGAAGGAATTCAGCCTCATGCCTGCTGCAAAGAGGGCATCAATATGCGGCGTCTGCATATCCGTAGCTCCATAGCAGCTGAGGTCTCCGTAGCCCAGGTCGTCGACCATGATGACGAGTATGTTGGGCTGTTTTTCGTCCGCTTGAGTGGGAGAAGCCAGCGCTCCGAGAAGAAGAATACAAGAGCTGAGTGCAAGAAATTTTGACATCATGAGGTCTATCGGAGCGTATTTACTGGAACATCACGAGTTACGCAAACGCGTGAAACAGAGGTGTTCTAGATGGTCATCTCTGCTTGGCATTGCTGATTAAATCATGAATATTTTCCCTATGCGATACGGTTTGATTCTAAGGGCTTTTCTTGTTTGTCTTGGTATCTGCTCCGCATTTCGCACGAATTTGGCGGAGGAATCGGCGACTCAGTCCTTCGAAAAATGGTTTGACGCGGAGGCTGTGTCGAAGGCGATCAAAAATGTGCAACCGGCCACTGTGGTCGTGCAGCAGAAGGGACGTGACGGCGATGTTCGGGGGAAAGCTTCCGGCTTTGTCATCGACGCTGAAGAGGCGCTGGTGGCGACAAATTTTCACGTGATCGGGGAAGGGCGCCCGGTAGAGGTCGTTTTCCAGAGCGGTCAACGGCTGGAGGTTTCTGAAATCTATGCGTCCAGCCCCAGCTCGGATCTAGCGATCCTGAAATTAGAAACGGTTGAGCCGCTTGCTTCCTCTCTCACACTACGACCGGAGATCGCGAGGCAGGGAGAGATGGTATTAGGTTTCGGGAATCCACAGGGGCTTCAGTTCAGTGTAGTGCCGGGCCTCGTCTCCGCCGTTCGTGAGTTGGACGCTGCTGTTCGGGCAGAGAATGAGGAATTGCCCGATTTTGAGCTTCTCCAGCTTGCGATGCCGATCGAGCAGGGAAACAGCGGTGGACCGGTGGTTGATCGGGAGGGGCAGGTAGTCGGAGTGGTCACCCTGCGCCACCGTGTGACGACGAATCTCGGTTTCGCCGTCCCGAGTCGAGAGTTGCAGCAGTTATTGGAAACCCCGAACCGAGTTTCGATCGAGCGGTGGCAGGTGCTAGGCCAGATCGACCGCCGCATCTGGGAGCCGCTTATGGGAGCAGACTGGGGGCAGAAAAATGGTGCTGTGACCGTTAGTGAACCGGGCGATGGATTCGGAGGGAGGAGCCTCTGCCTCTACCATGACGAGCCTTCCGCTGGTGCTTACGAAACGGCAGTGGAGGTCCGGTTGGAGGCAGAGAGCGGGGCTGCAGGACTTGTCCTCGGTGCTGATGGGGGAGAGCGACACATCGGGGTGTATCCGAGTAATGGGCGGATTCGAGTGACCGTCTTCGGCGGAGCAGATGTCTACAGTTGGAACATACTGGATCAGATCGAAACGCCAAGCTACCGCCCTGGATCGTGGAACAAGCTGCGGACTCGATTGGACAAGGGGTTGCTGACGGTATGGGTCAATGGAGATCAGGTCTTCGAGCAGCAGCTGGGTCCGGGGCAGATCTTTGGGAACCGGGTAGGACTCTGCAAGTTTCGCGACACGTCTGCCGAGTTTCGCTACTTCGAAATGGGGCGATCTCTCGACAATGGCTCACTGGATGCTGAAGAAGTCGAGCGTCTGGATCGGGCGCTGACTCTTCTCATGCGCGCTGGCGATAGTGGAGTGGCTATGAAACAGCTAACACAGTCGCCGCGGGATTCACGGGCGGTCATCGAGCAGCGTCGACGCGAGATTCAGAAGCAGCTCGTGCAGCTGGACGAGCTGGAGCGTGAGCTGCATACTCAGCAGGTGAGCCGTGAGCTGGTGATGGCTCTGGATAAGCCAGAGGAGGAGATCGATCTGTTCGAGATGGCTCTCCAGATCGCTGCTCTCGATGATGATGAGCTTCATCTGCAGCACTATCGGGATTCCTTTGGGCGCTTAGTGCATGAGGCTGATCTCTTCATTCAGGCCCAGCAGGGTGACTCATCGAGCGAAGCAGAGATTCTGCGGCGATTCCTTTTTGAGGAATGCGGCTACCATGGCAGTCGCTCCGAATACTACAATCCCGCTAACAGTCACATCAACCGGGTGCTGGATGATCGTGAGGGCCTACCGATCACTCTTAGCCTGCTGTTTCTGGAGATGGCGCGCCGGTTGTCGATCTCACCTGTCTACGGAGTGCCCCTGCCCGGGCAGTTTATGGTCGGCTTCGCCTCGATGGATCAGGATTCTCAGAAACCTACGAGACGTTATCTTAACGTTTTCGATAATGCGGAGATTCTCGATCGGAAACAGGCTAGTGATGTGATTGTCAGGCTGACAGGGAGGGTCCCGAAGAGTGAGGACTTTCGGAAAGCAGATGCTCGCTCGATCGCACGGCGTATGCTGCAGAATCTGATCGCTATCCAGGTCGATCAGGAGCGGCAGCCTGTAGAGGCGCTGCCCTATCTGGATGCCCTGTTAGCGATTGCGCCTGATTCCGGATCGGATCGCTTCCGACGGGCGCTGATCCTCTTCGAGAAAAAAGCGTATGAAAAATCCATCAGTGATCTCGACTGGTTGCTGCATCAGCGTCCGCCGGGAATCGACTACGAGAAACTGTCGCAGTTTCGGGAAATGATAGCGGATCAGCTATCTACCAAAGCAGCGGAGTGATCGATTCCTTTTCTACCCACCCGCGCACTCCACTGGGGATCTCTACGTAGACCCAGCTGACATAGTCCTGCAGGATTTCTACCTCTGATCCAGGAGGGAGGGCAGTCACTAATTTACCCTCTGGCTCCGGGGTGGTCAGGGCCTCCACCTCCGTGGCTGTAACGCGTGCCAGAGACTCTGCCGCGGGCACGCCGCGAAGGAGATACAGGCAGGTCCCGGCTGCCAGAAGCACAAGGAGTGAGAGCACTGCGACAGCTACTGGTCCCGGACGCCTGCGCCCGCGACGGCGTGAAATGACAATCAGAGCGACGGTAAGAATCAGTGCCCAGATCGATATGTGGACGCCCCACCATAGCCATACCTTCGGGACATCCGAGAGGGCGGACGCTGCCCCTTTTTGTTCGAAGTGCAGAAAACCGTATTCGTTCTCAAGAAACTTCAGGCTCTGGAGTGCCTCGGGGTGTCTAGGTGTCAGGACCTCTGTGCGAGCAAACCAGAGCGCTGCTTCGCCCGGACGATCGAGTTTCTCTGCCGTCACGCCGAGGTTGAAAAACAGCTCATCCGCGACAGCCCCGGTCTGAAAGAGGTCTTCATAGTTAGCCATAGCGGCAGAGAGGTTGTCATTTTCGAAGAGCTGATTTGCCTCTGCAAATTGCTCGTCAAAGCCATCTGATGCGTGAGCACAATCAATTCGAAAGCTGAACAGGCATACCACCAGAAAAGTAGTTGAGAGGAGGGGGAGACGCTTCATGAACCTTTGCGCGATAGCGCGGAAATATCCTGTTTGAGAGCCGTCACGAGAGAGAGTTTTTCTACATTGCTACTCGTGCTGGTGAAGGCAGCTGCCTGCACCTTTGTGAAAATTTCGCGTTCCGCTTCTTTTTCGAAACCCTTTGGCTTCGAATCCTGCAACTCGCAGAGTTTCTGATAAAGTTGACGCAGCATGTTGGACAGATCCTTCTCTTTGCTGCCCTGTAAGAAGCGAGAAACATCGCTCCAGCTTTCACAAGGGCCCTCGCTTGCCAGTTTCCTTGCTCTGTGTATGCGCAGAAACCCAAGAGCTAAAATGATAGCGAGACATAGGCCGATCGCTATTATGTGAAAACGCATCATAGCACTCCACGAATCTGCGAACGTGGGGGCTGCTGAGGATAGCCAGTGGGGGCGCGTGCGTTTGATGTAGAGCACATCGCTGAATTGAGGTTCGGGCAGCTCAGCTTTTGGGGAAGGTTCGGCCGCCTCGGCGGAGAGCGTGCTGATTTCGCGGCTTTGTGAGGCTGCTGCCGATTGGCTGTCGGTCTTCTGGGGATCCTCAGCGATCGAAACCGTCAGTGCCTCACTTTCCAGAGTCTCGTAGCGCTCCGTTTTCGGGTTGAAGTAGGACAGCTGAAAGCTAGGCAGTTTCGTGTGGGCGCGCTGTGGAATGATCACTTGCTGAAAGCGGACAACGCCGGGATTGAGCCCGTCGGAGGATCGGCTGGGGTCATACTCGCGGCTGGGCTCGTAGACTTTCCACCCGTCGGAGCGCTCTCCAGAAAGCTTAGGCGCGCCCATGATCTGCATGTTTCCAACTCCGCTGACAATGAACTCCAGCTGAAGAGGATCTCCTACCTGCAGACCTGATTTCTGCGCCACCTGAGTGAGCATCTGGAACTCACCGACGCTATTCGTAAACGATTCCGGTGCACCAGGAGGAAGCGGGAGAACTTCAATTTTCACAGGAATGCTTCTGAGTGTTTTTTCTTCGAGCCGATTGAAGAAAAATCCGGACCCGCCGCCGAAGCGGTTATTCATTGCCTGGACCTGCGCCGCTATATCAGCCTGCACATCGAACTCCCCTGGCTTCATGGCGAAGAAGCGATAGCTAGCCTGGGTCTTGCTGAAAGGAATACCATCGATAATGGTCTGTGTGTTGGCAAACTGGTCTCGAGAGCGAACGGCCAGGGCATCGTTTGTAAAATTTACCTTTGTGAAACGAGCGCCACCGCCCCCGCGCACGAAGAAAGAAAGCGTCGCCGGGATCACCTGGTTGACGTAGAGTTTCGTCTCTGCCAATTCGAGAGTGGCGAAATACGGTTTCTCATTGGCGATCTCTGTCTGACTGCCATCTGGTTGATAAACCTCGAACGTTACCGATCCGCTGGCGAGAGACTCTCCACTGCCCGTGCTGAATCGTAAAGGCTCGATGGTGAAGCGGCCGACCTGTTCGCCAACGACAACATAGGTGTAGGTGACTTGCCGTGAGCGCTCTCCGTTGCGGATCGTGATCTGAGAACTCTTGCCTCGCTGCATGATCTGTAGCCCATCCACGTTGATTTGGGGAGACGATCTGAGTTCGAAGTTACGACAGATCAGGTTGAGACTTCCACTTTCGCCAAGAGCGATCCGTGGCGTGTTCGTTGTCATTTCCACTGACATCTCTGGGCGGGTGGATGTCTGAGCGATACACACAGATGATAGCCAGAATAGAAGGCAGAGCGCCACTGCCCAGGGGCGGCCATCGAGCGATAGGAGTCGTAAATGAAAATGTTTCGGGGGCATTACCAGTTTTTGAAATTTTGGTTCCGGGGAGGTCGGATACCGGTGGGGGTCTCGATCTCGTCCGCAAATGCTTCGATCTTTTCGCGGGCCTCGCTCGCGGTATATCCGGTCGCCTGATTTCGCTGCTCAGGTGCTGGGGCAGGGGGCGGCTGCTGTTGTGGTGTCCCGTCGTTGGGGCGCGCCTTCAGGTCGCCCTCGGGCTGCTCACCTGGCTCAGGCTCTGGGGTCGACTCCTGAGGTTCGGTGGGATTCTCCGGAGGAGCAGATCCATCCTGCTGGTTCTGGTTCTCCTGTTCTCCATCCTGAGGCTTCTGCTGGTCGTTCTGCTCATCTGGCGAGCCGTCCTCCTCTGGCGGGGCATTCGGGTCCGGCTCACCGGAAGATGATTCTTCGTTAGTCTCATCACTTTCGTTCCCCTCCGATTGGTCCTCGGAAGGCTGCTGCTCGTCCTGTTCCTGCTGATCGTTCTGATCCTGCTGTTGTTGGTCTTGTTCCTGCTGCTGATCCTGCTCCTCTTCCTGCTTCTGCAGGCGGTCCAGCGCAGCGAGAGCGCGATCGACGTTTTCTTTTGACTGGCGTCTCAGCGAGTCAGTTTCTGCGAGGGCACCGGCAGAGCCGAAGAGTTCGATGGCGTTTTCCCAATGAGATTTCACCCTCTCGTATGCTTCAGCGGGGAGAGGGGGGAATTCCATAGGCAGCGGCTCGCTCTGACTGGGTGGGGTGTCCGCCGATTGTGAGCCTGCTGCGTTTTCCAGAGAGCTTTTACCGATGACCTGGCCCTGGCGAAACTGCGCGGTTGATAGATTATAAAGCGCTTGCGCATGCAGGTCTGTCTCGTTGGTTGTCAGGACATTCGCGTAGTGTTTCGTCGCACCTGAGTAGTCGCCTTGTGTAAAAGCGATCTGTCCGAGGGCCAGAGAGGCCTCTGATCGCAATCGTGGATCTTCCGCATCTGCTGCGAGATAGCTGAATTGCTCGGCAGCTGATGGCCAGTCTTCCGCTGCCAGAGCCTCGTAGGCAGCCGCCATGCGGTCTTTTGGGCCGACCTGATCTGAACCAGCCTCAGCACGAGTTCCGGTAGGGATCAGTAATGCCAGAGCCAAGATGGATGTGGATGGCGCTAGATCGGCTGCGCTCCTCCCAGCAGGTGCGTTTCTGTTCGCTTGAACTGATCGTCTGAAGATGCTCGCCAGAGGAATTATCAGCCAGAGTAAAAACAACGAAACACCGGCGATGAGAGGCCAGTAAAATTTCTCAATGGGAATTTGCCGACTTTTTGATTTCCCCTCTTTCCCCTCTACCTGACTGCGTAGCTCGCCTGCTACCTGATTGATAGATCTCGTCCCATCCAGCTGAAAATAGAGAGAGTTATTGGCAAAGAAGCGCAGGGACTCCTCGTTCAATCTCGAACGCACGATTTTCCCGTCCTCGTCAGTCTGGAATTTGCCGATCAGCGGGTCTCCGAATCGAGTCAGTAACGGGATCAATCCGCCTTCTGTCGTGCCCACCCCAACTGTGATGAGCAAAAGATTGTTGTCTGCTGCCAGATTTTTGGCCTCGGCAGCTTTGTCCAAATCCTCCAGCGCTTCCCCATCCGAAAACATCACGAGCGCTCCGGAGTCCTGCCCTGCTTCTTTCAGAGACTCTGCCGCTAATTCGACGGCCGCTGCCAGGTTTGTCCCGCCTCTGGGGATCGTCTCCGTATCCAGCTGCTGGATGCTCTCGCGCACGGCCGAGTGATCGAGAGTCAGCGGAGCTTGCAGAAATGGTCTCCCTGCGAAGGCCATGAGAGAGACTCGTTCATCTGGCAGCCGCTGGAGGAGGTCCAGCGCCGTGTAGCGCGCCTTTTCGAGACGATTGGGGACGACATCCTCGACCAGCATGCTTCGCGAAGTATCGATGGCCAGGATGACATTTCGCGACTCCGTCTTCACGGTTTCCTCGATAAAGCCGAACTGAGGACGAGCAAGGGCTACAAAAAAGCACGCAAGTGATAGGCTGAAGACGATGGTGGAGAATGCCCAGCCACGTCGCGTCCCTCTGGGGATGAGCTGACGACGGAGCTGCGGCGAGACGAGCCCCGCCATGCTGTGTTGGCGTAGACGCAGGGCGAGCCTGAGAGAAACAAGGCAGGCAACAGCCAGCAAGCCCCAAAGCCAGTGAGGGGCTGCAAAACTCAGTTGATCAAAAAAGACACTCATCTGAAAAGACAGAGAAACAGAAATCAGGCACTGGGAAACACACGGAACAACCAGTCATCTCCCAGGAAAACCAGAATGCTGAAGGCTACGCCAGCTAGAAGAAAAGGAGTATACCACTCCTCGACCTCGATACGCGTCTCTCGCGTGATTTCGCTTTTTTCGAGCTTATCGATCTGGGCGAAAATATCTTCGAGGGTATCCGTGCTCCCGGCCTCGAAAAAGTCGCCATCGGCAATGGTTGCGATCTCCCTTAGCATCGCCTCGTCATAGCTTTCAGAAGGGCCCATCTGGCGAATGCGGCCATTGATCCAGATCTCGTGAGTGCCCGGCGTCCCGACCGCTATGGTGTAAATTTTAATCCCCAGTGTTTTTGCCAGCCGTGCGGCCTCGACGGGGTTGAGTTCACCCGCCGTGTTTGCTCCGTCGGTGACGAGGATGATGACTTTACTCCGCGCCTCCCGCCCATCGAGCCGCTTCGCTGCAGAGGCGATGGCAGAGCCGATAGCGGTGCCTCCGCCTGCCAGTCCCGTGCGGATCCGGCCCACGCCGTTGTCGCCGATCAGCCAATCCTTAGATGTAGTAAGGGGGCTGGCAAGATAGGGGCGGCCGGCGAAAGCTACCAACCCGATGCGGTCACTCATTCGGCCCTGGATGAAGTCACGCGTCACTTTTTTCGCCGCTTCCAGGCGATTCACCTTTCGTCCCCCGATCTCGAAATCCTGAGCCGTCATCGATGGAGAGACATCAATGGCGACGATCATCTCGATCCCATCTTCTGAGACGTCGGCCACTTTCTCCTGCCATTGAGGGCGGGCCAGAGCGAATACAAATCCGATGGTGGCGAGAGACAGGAGAAAAGAGCGTAGGTGTGTTTTCCAGCTTCCAGAGCTGACACCGCTCTTCTGCAGCAGGTGGAGAGAGGAATACTGGATCGCTTTCTGGTGGCGAGCCCGCCTGCGCAGATAGGGGAGCGACCAGAGGAGAGGCAGGATAAGAAGGCACCAGAATGCCCACGGCCACAGAAATGTGAACTCGGTGCCAAGGGATTCTCGAACGGTGAACATAGATAACGAAAGACAAGCGAGGTCGAGCGCGAGATTTCTTTGCCTCGATACAGGAAAAACGAGAAAAGAAGGGCAAACCTGGCGAGTCTTACCGAAAAAGCAAAAAGACCTCCATTAGGAGGCCTTTTCGGAAAAAATTCAGGATACGATCCTATCTGCTTAGGAGGCAGCGCGCTCCTTGATGTTCACAGCTGCTTTACCCTGACGGTTGCGAAGGTAATTGAGCTTGGCGCGACGAACTTTGCCTCGTTTGAGGACTTCTACCTTGGCCATCTTGGGCGAGTGCACCTGAAAAACGCGCTCAACACCTTCACCGTTTGAAATCTTACGCACTGTGAACGCATCGTTCAATCCGCTGCCCCGACGACCAATGACGATCCCTTTGAAAATCTGGATACGCTCTTTTCCGCCCTCGATCACCCGGGAGTGAACGTTTACGGTGTCTCCAGGTCCGAAGTCAGCAACTTCGTCCTTCATCTGCTCGCGCTCAATCTTTTCAATGATGT
>JAHDFZ010000119.1 GCA_020627905.1 Verrucomicrobiota bacterium | reverse complement strand
GTGTGCTGGCAGACACCTCGAGCTCAGCGAGTCGACGGTTGCCCCTCTCCATCTCACCGAGAGTCTCCTCACGCTCTTTGGTGAGTTCGGCCAACTCTTTCTCAAAGCTGCTGATCTTTTCATCCGATGCAGCAAGCTTCTCCGTAAGTTCACTGATCTTAGCTTCGGCATCGGTGAGGGCATCATTCGCCTCCAACACGCGACGGTCTGCTGCATCAAATTCATCGCGACGCCCCTGTAGCTCAGACTGCAGCTCGTCTGCACGCTGCTGGCTGGCCTTCGCGGCATTTTCATGCTCTGCCAGGTTCATACGGGCATCATTCGCCTGTTGATAGCGATCGACAAGCGCCTGCTCCAGGTCGGTGACTCTGGCGGAGAGGTTCTCTGCATGGTCGGTCTTTGACTCGATCCGGTCCTTCAGAGATTTCGACTCATCGAGCACGGATTCGATGACCCCTTCCTTATTCTCAAGGGTAGACCTGAGGCCGCGGATTTCTTCCGCCTTCGCCCGGACTTCTTTACTGAGCAGCTCGATCTCGTCATTTCGATCGCTCAGCACAGCCTCCAGCTCATCCACGAGACCTGATTTCTCGTTAAACTCTTTCGTCTTCACCGTCAGGGCCAGCGCAGCTTGGTCCAGGCGCACGTTTGCTTTCGACAGGTCAGAGCTGACTGCCGACTTCTGTTTCTCGACATCCGTCAGTTTATTAAGCTCTTGATTGAGGGCATCAATCTCTTTGAGTCGTCCCATGTAGGCGGTTCGCACATCATAGAGCTCGTGCGAGACGTCGTCTACGCTAGCGGACAATCTATCCCGGCGACGCTCCACCTTCCTGGTCTCTTCCTGCAGTTCAGTATGTGCAGACTCGAGTGATGACAGATCCTCGGTGAGCTGGGCTATCTTCTCGACCTTGCTTTCCAGCTCAGTCTTCCGCTCATCGAGTTTTACACTGAGCTCTGATACTTCCGCTTCCAGCGTCTTGATCTGCTGAACATCTTCAGACGCTTTGCTGGTAGCGTGCTCGACCACTGCCTGCAGTTCCTTGTCAAAGTCCGACTCCTTCTTAGCGAGCGCCTCTCTGCCGGCTTTTTCAGCCGCTTTCTGATCCGCCGCTGCTTTTTCGGTAGCTTTCCGCGTCGCCGCCTCGGCTACTTTAACCTCATCAGAGAGAGCTGATTTCTCTGAGGTCAATGCGACGATCTTCTCCTCCAGACCGATGATTTTCTCTTCCAGGGCCTGACCTTGAGCCGACTGCGCTTCGGTGTGCTTTTTCGTCACACCAAGGCTGCGCGAACGCAGGGAAAGCAGCGTCTCCAGCTGACCGACTTGAGATTGAGCCCGCTGGGTATCAAGTCGGAGCGCCTCTACCTCCGTGCGTGACTGCTCCAGCTCCTGGCGCACATTAGCGATGTCCGCCCCTTCAGATTTGGCCTCTGATTCATCTGTCTCGACGAGGCGTTTCTCCAGGTTCTCGACCACGTCAGACTGCTTCAGGTAATTTTCACGCACATCATGCAATTCATCGTGGGCATCTACAAGATCCTGCTCGAGATCGCGGATGCGCACGCGCAGTTCAGCATCCTCAGAAGGTTCGCCCTCCGTTTTAGTAGCCTCGGGACGCTCATCCAGCTGCTTGCGCAGGTCCTCAATATCGGAAACTCTTGTTCGCAACTCCTCCTGAAGCTCTGAGATACGGTCCTTCAGCTTCTCTTCTGACTTAGGATCGCCAAGAGTGACCCGCCCTCCGCTCTTCGCGGCAGCTACTAGCTCTTCAATGCGGGCTTCTTTCTGCTGAACCTGCTCTTCCCACGCTTCGCGATCAGCCTCCCAGCGGCCCTTGAGCTTGGAGAAGAGTTCTTTCTGCGTCCCCACCAGTGACTCCCACTGCTGCGCCAGGTTATGATTTTCGCGGATGGCGAACATCAATCGGTCCCGATTTCTCCGAATCATCGCGCGTCCGACCAGGACACTGATGATCATACAGGCGAGCGCTCCGAGTCCGATCGGCAGCAACAGCTCCAGCAGGAGTCCTATGTTATGCAATTTCATGAGGGTAATTTTCTACTTTGTGTTGTCAGAAGTCGCTCTTTCAGCTTCTCCGGTTTCGGAGGAGGCATCGGCCTCGTCCGCTTTGATCTCGCGGATCGTCGTCTCCTCGACCACTGAGTCGAGACTATCTTTTAAGTCATACAGGTCACTGGCATGCTCCTCAAAAGTGGCCAGTGCCTTACGATTTCCCTCCTCGATCTCCTGCACATCGTTGACGAGTGCCCGATCGAAAAGGCGAGAGATAATGAGACAGGTGAGAACGATGAGGAGTGCCAGGAGGCTAAATGCGATCACTAGCTCGACCGGATGATATTGAAGCAATTCGTTCATGGTATCAGTTCTCTTCTCCGTTTTGCTCGTCGCCCTCTCCTGAGAGGGATGAAGCTAGCTTCACCTCCACCCGTCTAGCCTTCCATTTATCAGCGGCAGCATAAGTCCCGAGCTCACCAAGGCTCTTGAGCACGAGCCGATCTTCAGGGATCCCTTTGCCAGTCAGGAGATCGCGCACGTTGCCTGCTCGATTGAGCGCCAGCTTGCGGTTGTAGGCGGCATTCCCCGTTGAGTCAGAGAAACCAGCGACGAGGAAGCGGAAGTCCTCTGGCTGGCCAGCGAGCAACTCGGAGAGCTTGGCTACAGTATCAAGATGCTCACCCTCGACGGCTTCACTGTTCACTTCGAAATACACGGGAAGGGATTTCAACTCAGTAACCAGTTTGGACTTGGCCGCTGCCATCTCCTCTGGGCTGGGCTGATTCGCCTCCGCCAGAGTTTGCAGGTTTTCGGACAGCCTGGCGCCGGGAGGCACAATGTCCAACGCCGCATGCTCGAGCAGGCGTCGGTCAACATTCTCCAGGAGCACTCCATCCAGGCGGACTTCCTCGTCGGAAATAGCCAGGACCCCGGACTCCACTCCTGAAACAAAGGGCAGAACAGCGCTTTCGATCCCTCGGCTCCAGGAGGACTCTGGTAAATCAGGCTGGATAGACAGTTCGTTTTTTACGAGCGGATCCGATAGCACAGAGCCGATTTCAGTCTCGAGAGACTCGAAGAATGACCCATCCCTGACATCGCCCGAAATTTTGACGAATCCATCCTCCACGCTCAGCTGAAAGGTCTCGGCTCCCGTGAGGTCGGCAGCCTGCACAACGATCTCGTCAGAGGACTCTCCATTCCAACCCGACTCTCTCAATTTTCCAGCAAATGCGCGGAGATCTGCCCCCGAGTCCTGGGTTAGAACCGCTGCGCTCATGTGGAGAGCGTCCTCTGAGAATCGCAGAGTAAAATCGCCCTGACTCGAAATAGCGAGCTTTTCGACAAGATCAGCGACGATCGCCGCCTGCTCGGGGTCAGCCCTTCTTTGCTCTCCATAGGAGATTAAGTCCAGCGGCGCTTCCTCATCAGAACCCTCGACGGCGTCAAGGATGCGAGTGACAGCCGGAGAATCGACCGGGGCTCCGCCGCGGATAACACGACGGCCGTCTGGTTGACTGGCGACTTCCAGCCAAAATTCATCAGCCTGTGGAAGAGGCTTGGAAAGAGTCACCGAGTTCTTAATCTGATACCCGTCCAGTCGAGAGAGCAGATCTTTCAGCAGAGCCAATTGTCCCTCATTTTCCACCTGCGCTGAAATCTCGATGTCGCGACCTGCCAGACTAACAGACAGATCGTCCGCTGTTTCATTGACAGTGGCTAACAGATTTGCGACTCCGAGGAGGTTCGGCAGAGGCTCCACCGCTGTGTCTGACTCTATCTGGACCTCAGCAGCATCGACCGAGGCAGATTTCTCCAGAGTGCGTGCCAGCAGGTCGACACCCTTCACATCCCGCTCTGCCACCTGTCCGGAGATCACTACTGAGCCATCCGGAGCAAATGCAAAAGCCAGCTCCGGCGTCACGCTGGGGAGGACTCGGAAGTTGAGATAGGCATCTGCGGAGTCGAAGTCGATTTCCGGTAACTGACTGCGCAACGACTCCTCGACGCGCACACGTTTTTCTTCCGATTCGACATCCGCCGATATCCGCGGCACCAGACGCTGAAAGCTGATCTCCGGATCAGCTACTGCCTCCTCGCTCAGCAACATGGCAACCCGATCCTCAAGGGAGGCGTCTGCCAGACTCCCGAACACAACCCAGCCAGTGATCGCGAGGCTCGCAATCACCCCAATGGTCAGGATGATAGTTTTAACAATTCGCATAGCTTGGCAATTAAGTTGCCAGAATAGTAAAGATTTGTGAATTTCTCAAATCACAATTCCACCTTATAGGTAATTTTTAAAACTTTTATTGCAAGCGTTTTATAATTTCCATAAAACACAGCACTCAGATGGCGTCATCAGTCACGGCCCTCGGCTTTTCTAAGCGATGCCCGCAGTTGGAAGCCCTGGAGCTGCTGGACGTAAAGCTCAGCCTTTTCGCGCCCTCCGGTCCAGACGATCGACTCCCCCGCGTTATGGACCTCCATCATGAGGATCGAGGCTTTATCCGCCGAGTAACCAAATACCTGCTGAAGCACTTTCGTGACGTAAGTCATCAGGTTCACCGGATCATCATACACCATGACATGCCAGGGTGTATCCTGCTGGATCTCAGGATCCGCCTCCAGCACCTGGGTGTCAGACTCTTCGATGGTGGTGATATCAGGCATCTTGGTAAAATTGTCGTAATTTGACGCCGGCGATCAGCGGTTCTTTACGCCCTCGATCTTTAAGGCGAATTTCTCTGGAATATCCCGAAACAGCTTTCGGAGTGATGAATCAGCCGCATTCAGACAGGTTCGGATGTGTTCCTCGCGATGTTTCTGTTTCGCCGGAATCCCGCAGTGCAGCTCGAACTCCAGATAACTTTGGAGAGACTGCACCACCGGCAGGCTGTAGAGGGCGGCCTGCACCGCATGCGCACTGGTCACCAGCCCGGGCGCCCGTCCCTCAGAGACAGCTGCTGCGTAATAGCTCCACTCGCGACAGCCCCGCATCTGTGCCTTCCCGTCGAAGAAGAGCTCTCCGGCCTCGCGGCCCCGCGCCAGCACATTTCCACGCAGCTTCGCAGCAAGTTCCACATCCATTCTCTCCAGCTCCCGGATGTGGAACCGCTGGGCGGCTAGAAAAATGTCTGTGTAGCCAGGGCCAAGAGTTGGCTCGAACCACTCCTCCAGCCACAGTTGCCACGCCTTCTCCGGATTGGCCAGGCGATGAAAGGCAAACGTAGCGGGTGTATCCGCTTCGCGGAAGACACCGAGCAGCGGGATGGAGAGCGCCAGTGCCCGCGAATCCTCCTGAGAGCAGCCCACGAAAAAGGGTGACCGCTTCAGAAGAAACTGATCACCCTGCATATTCGCTACTTCTCGGTTTTACCGAGGTTGCTGCTTAGATAAGTCCAGCAGCTTTCAGAGTCTTGTAAGCACCGTTCTTGTCGATCGTTTTCAGACCACGTGCGCTTACTTTCACCTTTACGTAGCGACCCAGCTCAGGAACCCAGACGCGCTTCTGACGCATGTTGGGCTTGAACTGACGCTTGACTGTCTTTGTGACGTGACGACCGATACCACCCTGCTTCTTCGCCTTACCACTGCGGTGGATGCGACGACCTGAGGTGACTTTAGCTCCTGTGATTTTGCACTGTCTTGACATGGTATCGTTGATGAAAGGGTTGAGGGGCGCACCATCGCGGCGCGGGCGGCGAATGTCCACGATCTTCGCCAGAGGTCAAGGGAAAAGGGAGCTGGGGGCTTTTTTTAGAATTTCCGCATCCATCCGGTCACAGGGTCAGCAGCCGCAAGCCTACCATTGATTTTCTCTTCCGCGTCGACAAAGTGGCCACCAGCCCAGACATCCGCCCAGCATTTGAAAGAAGCACCAGCTCCCCCTTCATTTCGCCTCCCCCACTCTGCATTCCACTGATAGCACCGGCCTGATTCGTGTCATTCGTGAAATGAGTGGATAAGCCCGCCCTAGCCCTGCCCCTGCTCCCCCATCATGCCAGACGCCATACTCTCCGCCACTGACCTCCACCTCTCCTTTGGGAAAGGCGCCCTACTCGAAGGAGCCTCCCTATCCATCAATGAAGGTGAGCGCCTCGGACTTGTCGGCCGCAACGGCTGTGGGAAAAGCTCCTTTCTGCGTCTGCTGGCCGGGGAAGAGGAGCCGGACTCCGGACTGCTTTCCTTCCGCCAGGGCACGAAGGTCGGATATCTTTCGCAGGAGTTTCACCTCGATGAGGAACGGACGGTAGCCGAAAACATCCGCGCCGGAGCCGCCGACATTGTCGCAGCATTGGAGAAATTCCAACGCTCCGAGGAACTTTCGGAAAATCAGCAGGATGAGATCCAGACCTTCCTCGATCAGAAAGACGGCTGGAACCTCGATGCACGGGTCGAGTCCCTCAGCCGCCAGCTCGGCACCCCTCCCCTTGATACCCTGATCGGCCCCCTTTCGGGAGGAGAAAAGCGGCGAGTCGGCATGGCGAAAGCCCTCATCGCTCAGCCCGATCTACTCATCCTCGATGAACCGACCAACCACCTCGATACCCAGGCGATCGAGTGGCTGGAGTCCTACCTGAGCACCTACCCCGGTGCCTGCCTCTTCGTGACTCACGACCGCTACTTTCTCGATCGACTGGCCACGCGGATTGCCGAGCTCGATGGCGGCCAGTTCTACTCCCATGAGGGCAACTACAGCGACTTCCTCATCAGCAAAGAGGCCCGCTACAGCGCCGCCCAGGCTGCCGAAGGCAAACGCCAGCGCTTCCTCAAGCGCGAGATCGAGTGGGTGCGCGCCGGCGTCAAGGCTCGCGGGACGAAGCAACGCAATCGACTGGACAACTTCTACGCGGTGAAAGCAGAGAAGTCGCCCGATGAAGAGATCAACATGGAGGTCATCATCCCCCCTGCCCCTGATCTCGGGAATGTCATCGTCGAGGCCGAGGGTGTCTCCCAGTTCATCGGCGATCGCCCCCTTTTCTACGGGCTCGACCTTACCTTTCGCCGCGGCGAATGCATCGGCGTCGTCGGTCCCAACGGAGTCGGGAAAACCACCCTGCTGCGCATCCTCCTCGGAGAGCTGAAACCCACCGATGGCAGTGTGCGGATCGGGCAGAAAACCATCTTCAACTACGCCGACCAGAGCCGCCTCACCCTCGATGAGTCGAACAGCATCTTCGAGGAAGTGGCCGAGGGGAAAGAAATGATGAAGTTCGGCGCAGAGACCATCTCCGTCCGGGGTTACCTCAAACGGTTTTTATTCTCCGACGACCGCGTGAACGAACAGATCGCCAATCTCTCCGGCGGCGAACGCAACCGTGTGCTCCTGGCGAAAATCCTCAAGCAGGGCGGCAACTTCCTCGTTCTCGATGAGCCGACCAACGACCTCGACCTGCCCAGCCTGCGGGCGCTGGAGGAGGCGCTCATCCACTTCACCGGCACCAGCATCGTCGTCAGCCACGATCGCTACTTTCTCGACCGCGTCTGTGATCGCCTGATCGTCTTCGACGGCACCCAGGAGCTGAAAATCCATGACGGCAACTACTCCTACTACCAGGAAAAAAAGCACAGCCGCAGCGCCGCCTCGAAAACCGCCTTCACTGCCGAGGATATCTCCGGAAAGAAAAAAGCCGGCGGGTCCCGGAAAGCCGACGCTCCCCCCAAACTGAAATGGGCAGAAGAGCGAGAGCTGGAGACCATGGAAGAAACCATCCTCGAGCGGGAAACAGAAGTCGAAGAGCTGCAGTGCAAGGTCAATGATCCGCAGTTCTTTGTTGATCATCCCGATGACATCGAAAGCACCCTCGGCGCGCTGAAAACGAAAGAAGCTGAGGTGAAGGACCTGTATGAGCGCTGGGAGCACCTGACCCAGACCAAGCAGGCTTGGGAGGAGTGGAAGAAAGAGAATGGGTAGGTCAAGCGTGAGCGAGATAGACGGAAGCCTGGGCGGCGGCCGGGCTAGAGCAGAAGTATCCACGAATTACGAAAATTACACGAATTAGACAGGTGGAGCACGAGAAAATGTAGGATCGAGCGTGAGCGAGATAAGCGGAAGCTCGGGGGCTGTTCCGGTGGCAGCTTGCTTTCCTTGACCAAAAAGTCGGTCTTTCACCCTGTGCGGCATTCGTCGCTACGGAGGACAGGTCATATTCCCGCCTACGTTTAATTCCACCAGACACGTAGGATTGAGCGTGAGCGAGATGTGTTCTCGCACAGCAACTAAGCCGCTTCTCTCCCATCGCTGCGGGGTTCATCGAACACGGTCACTCCTGATACATCAATTTCATCCAGCGGACTCGTCACGCCCATTCCATTGCTTCCCACCGCAACGTGCAGATAGATCTCTGTCGTCGTGATGTCCTCGTGGCCGAGCAATTCCTGGAGGGATTTCAAGTCGGTGCCTCCCTCTAGTAGATGTGTAGCGAAGCTGTGCCTAAGCGCATGCGTCGTCACGCGCTTCTGAATGCCTGCAGCAGATGCTGCACGCCTTAGCGCCTCGTTTAGCACCTGTCCATGCAAATGATGTCGACGCCGCACGCCACTCTCCGGATCGACCGAAAGCTGGCGAGCTGGAAAGAGCCAAAACCAAGCGAAGCTACTTCCCGCCACCGAGAATTTCCGTCCGAGTGCACGGGGTAAATGCACACCGCCTTGGCCTTCTCGCTGGTCTCGCTCCCAAACGGCCCGAGCGCTCTCGATCTGTTCTGCTATGCTGCGCCAGCAGAGACTTCGGCAGGAGCGTCGTCCGATCTTTATCCCCTTTACCCATTCTTACGGTAACGGTCCCTCGATCCAGATCGATGTCTTTTATCCGTAGCCTGACCAGCTCGCTCCGCCTCAGGCCTGCCCCATACTGCAAGCGGGCTGCCAGAGCGTAGGGCTGGCTGCTGGTTGGCTGCCGTTCCGCCGCTTCTTCCAGCTTTCCGAAAACCTCCGCCGCCTCCCGCTTCGAGAGAACGACAGGAACGCGCTGGCTCGTCTTCCGGAGGCGCACCCCGAACACGGGTTCCTCCATATCCAGCACGTGTTTGAAGAAAAAGGCGATGGCATTGAGCGCCTGCTATTGGGTCGCATAGGAGCATTCTTCATTTTCGACGATCGAGCCGAGGAAACGCGTCGCTGTCTCTTCGCTCATGGCGTCCCGGCTCGATTCGGCAAATTTTCCATAGCGGGCAAGCCAGGCTCCATAGCACTGCATCGTTCGCCGTGCCAGACCGCGACGCGCGCAGGCTGAAGCCACGGCGCAGCGCAAACGCTCCGGCAAACTACGGTGGTCTCCCTGTGCCTGTTGGCAGGCATCGAGCCAATGCAGATACCAGCGCAGGGCTGATTCCCACTGTTCCAAGGAGGCTATTGAAAAATTAGGTAGCCGATGACTGGCGGGGCGGTGGTGTTTGGCAAGGCGCGAGGCGTGAGCATAGCCTTAGCTATGTGAGCAACGAGGAACGCAGCCAAACGACACTGGAGCGTCAGCCCGTAGGGTGGTCTCGAATTCGATGAATCCAGGGAGCATCAACCTCATATTTCTAACTGATCATCATCGGCTGCAAAATTTTTGAATGGTCTCCTGACTGCCAGTCTTCTCGTGGGCGGTCATCTTTTAGAACCTCAGTTTTCCAGAAAGCCCGTGCCGCCTCTCGCCCTGCTTCCCATTCGTGACGCAGGCGCACGTTCTCGAACCACTCAAGGACAAGCAGATAGCCTGAGCGCTCGCTGTCACTCAGGCCGCGATATTCCCGAAGGTCTAACACAACAATCCCGAAAGCGTCAATAGGAATGTTCAAAAAATCACATATTCGCAGATTTAGCTCGACTGAACATGGTGATATCAGCTGCCTGCATGCATGCGATCGCGGCCGCTTTTGATCAAGCTGATATACAAAGCTTTTTCCAGAAAACCCTTGATCCAAAGGGCTTCAGGCGACATTCTGAGGCTAGGAAAGGCTCGTGATATCCGTTTGCGAGATGATACTAATACCTACTGTTCGCTTCAAAAATATGGCCTCAGTTCTAACGGACATACTTGATCGAATTCGGCAGACTGACGGTTGTCAGGTATTGGCTCCAGCCGGGCAGCCGTCAATTTCCGATCGCTACGCGGAGATCCCTGTTGAGGTAAATATCTTCTACAGCAACGCAGGGGGAGCGATCTTGTTCTCTGAGACCGCGTTCGAAACAACTATACTGAAACCGTCCGAAATCACGAACTACGATCCTTACTCAACGCCAGATGATCGTTTCGGGTCTCATCCTGATATACGGTTCCTCTATTCAATTGCCCACTCCTCCGCAGGGATGGTCGCAATCGGATGCGGGGGAGCGACATCAGGAATGGTTCATGACGCGTCCGATTCCGCATACGGTATTGAGCATCCCATCATTGCGAAGAGCTTCACTGAATACCTCTTACTCCTACTCCATTACCGCGGAGAGAACATTCCTTGGGAGGATCGCACCCCCCGCCACGGACACATTTACGACTACGAAAAGCGAACAAGGCGTCGATCGTAAGCCTGATCACGTTCCGAGTTGATTGACTTCCCTGATTTAAACGCATACCCTGCAATCGAGACATCGCCCTCAGATCAGGCTACGATGACTCAGACGTTAGGGCTAGGAAATGGAGCGAGATCTTGATGTAAAGCCCGGCCTTAAAATAGCAGGCTGCGTTGTTCTCGTCGTCGTAGTGCTTGTGTTCGTAGGTCCTTATATCGCATATGCCTTCGCTTGGGGATTCTCCTCCTACGACAGAGGAAAACACGCGAATCAGGATTTGGAGTTCTTCGGACAGATCGTCTCCGAATCCGATGTGCCGATTGAGGGAGTTTCCCTTACCGCGGAGTTGAAGTCCTACCGAGAGAATTTTTTCTCATGGAACATCAAGGGCCGCATGGCTACGAAATCCATGGAGATCGAGTCTGATTCAGATGGTAGATTTGCGATCAAGGGAGTTCGAGGCGTCAACCTGCAGATCTTTGACTTCACACATCCAGGTTACGAGATTGCAGGAGAGCGAAAGTTCTGGGGATTCTCTACGGGCTTCGGGTCACGGAGGACCGAAGGGGTCAGCTACGATGCACCGTTCATCGTGAGGATGGTTCCGAAGTCAGGC
>JAHDFZ010000118.1:3722-11211 GCA_020627905.1 Verrucomicrobiota bacterium | reverse complement strand
AGACTGAATCAAGTCGCTCGAGAAGTTGCGTCTGACGAGTCTTCCGTTATTCCTCGGAAAAGGCAGCGAGTTTCCGCCTCGGCTCTCCTGGCAGCTTTCGGTCTTTTTCTGTTGTCATCTCCTGCTTCGGCTGACGACTCTCAGGACTTAGATGGGCTGAAGCGTGCGATCGAGGAAGTCGGCCAGTCTGCAAAATATGACTGGGTCGTCGATAGAGGAGGCAGCGAAGAAGATCTCGAAAAAGAGAAGGGCTGGTTTGCGCGTCAGCTGGAATCGCTGGCTGACTTTGCGGGGCGGATCCGGGATCGGATCGGGCAGTTTTTCGAGGACCTGTTCAATCGGCAGCCGGATCCCGCGCCCCGGTCTGAATCCAGGAGCTTTGACGGATCCGGAGTGCTGACGCTATTTCGAGTTGTAGCCATCGTAGTGGCGGTGGGACTGGCTGCCTGGATTATTTATCTTATTGTTGAGAAGCTTCGCGACCGTCCAGCTGAGAAAAATGAGAGTGAGATCGAGGTGAGTGGGATCGACCTCGAAGATGAAGACCTGCTGGCCACTGACCTGAGCGAGGAGGAATGGGTGGAGCTCGCCGAGGAGAAAACCGTAGAAGGAGACCCTCGCCTGGCGATGCGCGCCCTGTTTCTCGCGAGCCTTGCCAGCCTCAGTGAAAAAGGACTCCTGCTGATTCAGAAAGGAAAGTCGAATCGGGATTATCGCAGTGAACTGCGGAGAAAGGCTCATCGATCCGGTGTTTCTGTGCTGGAGTTCGCCGGGCTGATCCGCCACTTCGAAGACGTCTGGTATGGCTCTCACTTAGCAGATGGCGAAAGCCTTGCAGCGATGCAGCTGACCCATCAGAAATTGTTCGAAGGAATCCCGAAACCTCAAAGCGAAGAAGGGGGGCGAGCATGAGAGCGCCTGCTCCTATCAAATGGGTTCTGCTCATTCTCATCCTGATCGGCTTCCTCATTGGGGCCTACACGATCCTCGATGACCGGATCTCAGAAAGTGAGCTTTTCCCCGTTTACTCAAGCAAGCGGACGGATCCTCTGGGGATGAGCCTATTTCGAGATGCGCTGGAGAAATGGCCGGCGATTGATTCCGTCAGTGAGAACCGATCACCTACGACACGGCTGACCGGATTCGGAGGGGAAACTACCTTCCTTCGTCTGGGAATGACACCTCAGCATCTGCGCGATGAGCGATATGAGCTGGATGGCGATTTCCTCGAAGGCCTGGCTGCTGGTGGAACGGTCGTGATCTCGCTCACAGACAAGGTTCGCCGAAGAGGGCGAAGCGATGATGATTTGGAATGGGACATGCGCCGAAGCGAGTGGCGCAAAGAATGGGAAAACTCGAAAAGTGAATCGGACTCGGAGCCAGATAGCGATGGAGAAAGCGAGAAAGCCGAAAGTTGGATCGACTTCATCGAGAGACAGCGGGTGCTTTTTGATGCCGAGATGAGGTTAGAAAATGGACCGACTCTCCTGGAGCTTTTTGAACTCTCGGTCGAGGAGGCCAAGGGGGATCTGCCGGAGGAAGGTTACCCTCTATTTGAGAGTCAGAGTAAGGCAGAGATCAATCTGGATCGACGCTGGAAGTCACGGTTGTATTTCGATCGGGAGAGTGATGATTCACTCCTCAAATCCTTTCAGGAGCTGGGAGCAGATCTGCCCGAGGAGACTTCGCAGGCCCTCATTGCCCAGCGGGTGAAATTGCGGCCATTCCTCAGCGAGGGGGATGCCATCACCAACCATTATGAAACCGATCATGGGAGCGTCGCGGTTTCCGCTTCCTACGGCGAGGGGGAAGTATGGTTGATCTCTGACACATATCCATTCAGCAATGAGGCCCTTAAGGCCGACCCGTTTTTTGAGCTACTCTTTGCCCCTCTGAAAGGCGCAAAGGAGATCATCTTTGATGAGCGCATTCATGGAGCGAAGGAAGCCGGTGGATTCATGCATGTGATGGTGGCTTATCGGCTGCATGGTATCTTCTGGGGTCTGGCCTGTGTTGCCCTCATCTGGGTCTGGAGGACCAGCGCTTCTTTGCTGCCGCCCAGAGGAGCGAGCGAAGCGGTGGGAGATCTGATGACAGGTGAGGATACTGCCAGCGGGCTGCAGTCGCTGCTGCGTAACAGTGTCCCACGAGAGAAACTGGCAGCGACCCTTTTTTCCTGCTGGGAGGAAGCACAGCGGATGCCGATCTCAGAGAGCAAAAAACAGCAGGTCAGCGCAGCGCTAGCGAAGCTCACCGATGGCTCACGGAAGACGGCGAGAGACAGCGTCGCGGTCCTGGAGGATGTCCGCCAGATCATCCGAAGTCGTTGACAGCCTCCGGGTTTCGAACGAAGAGAGAGTCGATGAAACTGCGCATTTTTCTTCTCTCGCTCACCCTGCTGATCGCCGGCCTCCAGTGCAGCTGTGGCTTGGTCAATCATCAGATCTACCGGGCAAAGGGGCTGGTAAAGTCGGCTGTTCGGACGGTTTTGTAGACTCCAGCGTTTGATCAAAATGGGTCTTTGGTATCGGATTGGAAGCTTTGGGAGCTTGTGTTTTGGCAAGCTGCGTTTCAAGCTGCGCGCTCAGAACAGAGAGATTCTTGAGCAGTTCCCCAGGCTGGTTTCAGAGGATCGAGGCCTCCTGTTTGCTGCCAATCACGTGAGCTTCCTCGATCCACCAATGATCGGCAGCTTGATGCCGCGGCCGATCTATTACTTTGCTCGCAAGACGCTCTTCGATTCGAAAATCGGAGGATTTCTTCTGCCGCGCCTCAATGCCATTCCGGTTAATCAGGAAAAGCCCGAGTTATCGTCGATGAAGCGAGTCATTCAGCTGCTCAAGGCAAAAGACTCGGTTCTCATCTTTCCTGAGGGGGAGAGGTCCGAAGACGGCACCATGCGGAAAACGGGAGAACAGGGGGTAGGGATGATCGTTGCGAAAGCAGGTGCCACGGTCGTGCCGGTCCGGATTTTCGGGGCGGAAAAAGCGTTTCCGCGCGGGGCGAAGAAGATGAAAAACCACCCGATCAGCGTGGTTTTCGGTGAGCCGATCCGTTTTGATGAGATCATCGCCAATCGCGAAATCGACACGAAGACACGCTATCAGACGATCTCGAATGACATCATGGCAGCCATTGCCAGGATCGAGCTCCAGGACAGCCGAGGAGAGTAGAAGAAAGGGCAGAGGCTTGGTTCACCGAAAAACGTCATTTTGACTGAACAAATGGGGGAAAAGGAATCGCTATTTCCCATGAACCGAACGGATTGCACAGACGTATGCACGAATCTCAAGACAGCCAGAAGGACATCGATCAATTAGAAGCAGAGCTGAAGGCCCTTCGCCCGAAGGCTGTTTCGCCTGACATGATTGTCGAGTTGGATGCTGACTACAGCAGATGTCGGGATCGCGCGGAGGCGCGTGCATTCGAGCATCGGAAGTCCGTGAGGCGCGTCCTTCCCATCACGGCAGCGACCGTTGGTGTTTTCGCTTGTTACTTCTGGATGAGTAACTGGCCTCAGCCGTCCGATCAAGTCGGCGAGACTACAGTGGCAGATATGCCCGGCGCGAGTTCTGTTCAGGACACAAATCCACGATTTTCGGAGGATCAACTTCGACAGATCCTTACGGAAGAACTGTCGATTGAACAGCCTGACCCGAATCCAGCGACGCCGGGTTTTCTTCCGGCTTCCGCAGGTCGGTTTGACTGATCGTAATCTCTAACGAGGGGCCGTTTAGATGTCTCTGGGGCGAAAATCACTGACCTCAGCGAGCTTTTCCCAGAGTTCTCGCTCAGCTGCAGAGATATCGGTGGGATAGACGACCTCCACTCCGGCGTAGGCATCACCAAATCCAGCTTCTTTTGGCAGGATTAGCCCTTTGCCACGAAGTCGCATCAGTTGCCCATGCTCCGCGCCTTCCGGCACTTTTATGCGCACGGTTCCATGCGGTGTTGTCACCTCGGCGGAACAACCGAGCACTGCCTCCCAGGGCGTGATGAGCACTTCGCAGTAAACATCGTGCCCATCCAGGCTGAAAAGGGGGTGTTTTTCAACGCGAACGGACAGTAGGAGATCTCCTGCCGGGCTTCCTTGAACCCCGGGTTGCCCCAGGCCGGAACAGCGAATGATCTGTCCCTCAATGGTGCCTTTGGGAATTTTTACACGAATCGTTTTCGCCTCGCCACCGCCTTGTGAAAGCTTGATATCGCGGGAGCTTCCCTCCATGATTTCATCGATGGTGACCAGCATGTCGGCCTCCAGATCAGCACCCTTTCGTGGGCCGCGCGACGCCGCCTGCCGGAAAGGATCTCCTGCTCCATAGCTGCCAGCCCCTGATCCGAAAAAGCTCTCGAAAAAATCACTGAATCCCGTGCTGCCACCAAAGTCGAACTGCACCCCCCCACCGCTTCCTCCTGCTCGGCGGAATCCGCCACCGCCCATTCCGCCCTGATTCCAGTTCGCGCCTAGAGTGTCGTATTTGCGGCGTTTTTCAGGATCGCTCAGCACTTCGTAGGCCTCGTTCACCCGCTTGAAGGTCTCCTCCGCTTCAGGTTCATCCTTGGCGACATCCGGGTGATATTTGCGCGCGAGCCGCTTAAAGGCCTTTTTGATGTCGTCCGACGAAGCCGATTTCTCGACACCGAGAACCTTGTAGTAATCCGTATATTCCATGCGGAATCATACGAGTGCAGAAGGGAGCGACAACGCAATTTTCACGGTGAACGTGCCTCTATTCCGCAGTCTGTTTCGGCGTGGAGCGAAAGAAGAGGATGAATAGCACAAGCGCGAAACAGGCGATGCCGGCAGGGATGAGCCAGAGCTGACTCCACTCGTTCAGGAGAGTTTGATGCAGGTCGGTCGGCACTTCGTCCGGGAGAGGAGTCCTGCCAAAGCGCTCGAGTAGGGAGGCGTCGGTGGATGCACTGCTTCGTTCCGGCAGTGCCTGGGTGAATGACTCGTGACTTGGGACGCGCTCTGCGAAGAAATGGCCCGCCACGCGGTAGCCGATGAACATGCCGAGGCCCTGTGTGAGAAAGACGAGGATCCCCTGAGCCTGATTCCGCAGGGCGGGAGGTGCAGCCGTCTCCGTATACATGAATCCCGTGACGAAGAAAAAATCGTAGCAGATACCGTGCAGGATCACGCCGATGGCGAGCAGAATCACGACTTCATCCGGTGCTCCGAAGGCGAAGCAGAGGTAACGAGTGATCCAGGCAAGCATGCCGATGCTCAACATCCACTTCACCCCGAGTCGTCGGAAGAAAAAGGGAATGAGGAGCAGAAAAACAACTTCTGACACCTGGCCCAGCGACAGAAAGGCTGCTGGTTCGAGGAATCCGGCATTCGAGAGGAAGACAGATGCCAGGGAGTAGTAAAACGACAGGGGCACGCAGAGCAGGGTAGAGGCTGCGAGAAAGACGAAAAACGACCGAGATCGCAGGAGTCCCCAGGCGTCGAGCATGAAGAGGTCTCGCCACGCGACTGCCTTCCCCTTCGAGCCTGGCTCGGTGTGCGGCAGCACCAGACAGACTGCGGCGGTAAGGAGTTGAGCACCGCCGCCGATCTGAAAGATGGTAAAGCTTGATCCAACCCCTAGGGCAGCCACGGTGATGCCGGATACAATCCAGCCGATGGTGCCCCAGACGCGGGTTTTCGGGAACTCATCGGCAGATAGGTGGCTGAAGGAGATGCCGTTCAGCAGGCCGATCGTCGGCATGAACAGAATCATGTGAATGGTCGCTAACAGAATCAGCTGGGATCCATTGCCCGCTGCTCCTGCCTGCGGCATCAGCAGAAGGAAGCCACCCGAGAGAGCAAAGAGCACACAGGCGATCTTCTGCGAGGCAAAAAACCGATCCGCTAGCAGGCCAACCAGCAGAGGAGCCACCATCGCCCCGATGGGGGAGGAAGCGTATGTCCCGGCGATCGATCCACTCAGATCATTGGAAGCTAGTGCCTGACCAACTGTCACAAACCAGGCTCCCCAGGAAAAAAACTGGAGGAAAAAGCAGATGCTGATTTTTAGATAGGGGGACATTCTTCGCGAGTTGCTTATGATGCTAAGGTGATCGCCTGCGTAGATGCCTCTCCGGGGATCCTCATCGGCCTGATGTCGAGAGCAGCTCCCATGTCATGCGTTGCGGGGACCAGCTGCTGCTTGGCTTGCATGATGTCACCCATCGTCAACCGAAGCCCCGTGTAAGCGGCCTCACGACCGAGAATTGCCAGAGCAGAAGATTGAGCGAGGCTCTCGCCTGTCTCCAGAGGCGACTCGGAGCGGATCGCTTTGAGAAAGACTTCATGCTCAGCGACATACATATTCTTAGGTGTTCGTGGCTTGCGCCATCTCCATGATGTTTCACCGACGATTTCTCCACCGCTCGGAACGAAGGTTGCTACGCCCTTCGAGCCGACAATTCGGTCGGAAACATCTCTGTGCGCATTGGGAAACTGACGCCACCCCATAGTGGCCCGCGTTCCATTTTCAAATTCATAGGTGATATTGAAATGATCGTAAATGTTGCCCTCGAAATTAGGGCGTAGGCGGCCACCGTTGGCGATGGCTACTGTTTTCTGATTGCTTCCGAGCAGCCAGTCGATGCGATCAACGTTATGGCAGGCTTGCTCGACGATGCCGTCTCCACCTAGCCAGACGATGTTATACCAGTTGCGCAGCTGCCACTCGTAGTCGGACATGTCCGCAGGTCTAGCAGCAGGACTCTGCATCGCCTTGATCGGTCCTGTGTAGTAGCGTGAGTCAATGCTAAGAATGTCGCCAATTGCTCCATCCTGTATCCGTTTGAAAAGTTCCTGGGTGCTTTCGCTGTAGCGATAGCAGAAACCTCCGAGGATTGATAAACCCTTTTTCTTCGCTACTTCGTTGGCTTTCAGAAATTTCTGGATGCCATCGAGATCTGTGGCGCAGGGCTTCTCAGCAAAGACGTGCAGGCCTTTCTCAACTGCCGCGCTGAAGTGCTCTGGACGATAGCCGGGAGGGGAAGCGAGCAGGATGATGTCGATCCCCGAGTCGATAACTTTCTGGTAAGAGTCCAGTCCTGCGAACGCACGTTTTTCAATCTCCGGGGAGATCCGGCCGTTCAGTATCTTATTCTTCTGCAGGATGGTGAGCCCTTTGGCTAAGGCTTCAGGAAAGGCGTCGGCAATCGCAACCAGCTCGAGATTTGGATCTGCCTGGAAGCAATTGATCACAGAGCCGAGCCCTCGACCTCCGCATCCGACGAGTCCCACCTTGAGTGTTTTTTCATCGTTAGCTCGCACCAATCCAGGTGCGCTGACAGCTGCGCCGATTCCAGCGGCCAGGAGGGTTCGTCTATTGATAGGTTGATTCATGTTTTCAGGTCGTTGAGATTGATTGTTTTGCCGGTTCTGGCGGATTCATCTGCAGCCATAGCGATGCGCAGACTGTTTAGGGCATCGTCCCAATGACCGGTGAGATCGTGGTCTTCTACGATGCTTTGATAGAAGAGT
>JAHDFZ010000118.1:0-3712 GCA_020627905.1 Verrucomicrobiota bacterium | reverse complement strand
GAGATGGTTCTGAGGCGGATTGCACGAGCTCGTCCTCCTGTGAGAAAGCGCCGTTCTCATCGCGAGAGGAGGAGTGGAGGAGAAGTGCGTTAGTCTGCGTGTGAGAGTCTACGTCGTCGCTGGCCGCTGTTTCGTGTTTGATGCTGACGGAACCACCTGGCCCGATCACGTCTTTCACAAAGTAGGCGGTTTCACTGATCATGGGGCCCCAGCCAGCCTCATACCAGCCGACTGATCCATCGGCAAAGCGCACCTGTAATTGGCCGTAGTTCATCGCCTCTTCAGCGATCTCGTCAGATAGGCGAACACCAATCGCTGAGACGGAAGCCGGCTGGCTTCGGGTCATCTGACACATCACATCGATGTAATGGACTCCACAGTCGACGATAGGAGATTGTGACTGGAGAATGTTTTTGTGCTTCTCCCATTCATGCCCGGAGCTCTGTTGGTTGAGATTCATCCTCATGACCAGCGGGGTGCCAAGATTCTGCGCCTCGGAAATGAACCTCTGCCAAACAGGGTGAACGCGAAGAATATATCCAATGACGAACTTCTTTCCGGACTCACGAGCCCATGAGACGATTTGCTCAGATTCCTCGACATCACGACCGATCGGTTTTTCCATGAAGACGTGGCAGCCTGCATCAAACGCGATCTTCGCATAGTGGGCATGTGTATCGGTATAAGTATTGATCGAGACGGCATCAACGCCTGTGGAGGCAAGCGCCTCTTCGAGGGTGGAAAACCACGGGTAGTCAGTATCCACTTCGGCATTGAAAGCAGCACAGGATTCCTCTGTCCGGGTGACGATCCCGGAGATTTCGAAGCCGTGGTGGTTGTGATAGGCGAGGGCATGGGAACGTCCCATTTTACCCACTCCCACGACGACGACTTTTATGGGGGTGTGATGGTCGCTGGTCATAGTGTTTCGATCTCCTCCCATGCCTTGTGTTTTTCGTTGGAAAAAGCTTTCATCACCTCGTCGACGAGCCTCTTCAGACCATTTGGGTGATTTCTGAGAGCGTCAGTCATGTCAAGCGCGTAGGAAACGGCTGCTGACTCGTCTACGGCGTGCGATTCTGAGTAAGTTGCGTTGGATAGGCGGAGCCCCATCTCAGCAAGATCATAGCGTTTCCCGCCATCGATCTGCGAGGCGAATACCGCTAGCAGATCAGCTGCGAGCTTCGGATGATAGGAGACGTCCAGAGAATGGCGGAAACGAGAGGGCAGCCAGTCGAGTTTGCCCCATACTTCTGCACCGTAGATTCGTTCGAAAGAAAGTGTGCTCAGTGAGCCGATTGCGTTTGCCACCTCATGAAGAACCCGCCTGTGCGTCCGGTGTCTGTCGAATGGATTATGCGTATAAAGAGTCTGTGCTGACGGGCAGGACTCGATGATGGTCGCTAGCTGTCTGGACACCGCAGGGGAAGACAGCTCGCCGGAGGGGACTTGCATCTGAATCAGGGCATTGTAGCGGCCCAGCCTGGCGGCTTTGGTTTGCTCCTCAGCGCGGATCTCCACCATCTCGTCTGGGGAGACGTTGGCAAATCTGCCGGACCGAGGCGAGTTGCGGCCATCGGTCACAACCACAGCTGTGAAATGATGGTCAGCATTCTGACAGGCCTCGGCTATGCCATGGTAGGCACCGATCTCGATGTCATCCTGATGCGCCATGATCGCCAGGTGCGTCGTTCGTTTAAGTGCCTCGCGAAGGGGCGTTCCATCCGGGATAAATGAGAGCCCTATCTGGTCTATGCTTTCGCGACTGGCTGTTTGCTGCATAGGGCTGAGGATGGCAGGTGGTGAACTCATTGGCAAGACTGATCCGGTGGTCTTCATGCGACTTTGACGGCGTTCTGTGTCATGCTTTCAATTCCAGTTGCCGCGCTGCTGTCCAGATGAAAAGAGGTGTCAGCATGCGTCTGCAGAAAACTAGCCGGGACATCACTGCCAACAGGTCCGTAGATCGACTCATGGACGGCAGTGGCTTTCGCAGAGCCCCAGGCCAACAGATGGATTTCCCGAGCTCTAAGGATGGTCTGGATCCCCATTGAGATGGCATGGGTGGGGACATGGTCTAAACCGCCGAATGCCTCGCTGGCATCTTTTCGCGTAACAGGGTCCAGCTGCACGACACGAGTCTGCGAGTCGGCGGGTGCTCCTGGTTCGTTGAATCCGATGTGGCCGTTGCGGCCGATGCCGAGAATCTGCAGATCGATTCCTCCTGAGTTCGCGATCGCCTCCTCATAGTCTGCCGCAGCCTGATGGGCTTCCTTCAGAGTAGTGACCCGAGGAACCAGATGGATATGACTGGCTTCGATGTCGACGTGAGAAAACAGGTTGTCCCACATGAAGGTTTCATAGCTGTGCCTGGTATCGGATAGACCGATGTATTCGTCCAGATTGAAGGTAGTGATGTTCTGGAAAGACAACATGCCCTTTTCAACAAGACTGATGAGCGCCCGATACAAGGGAAGGGGGGAGGAACCGGTGGCTAGTCCTAGCACCAATCGTTTACCCTCCTGCTCTTTCTGCCGCTGCAGTGAAGCGATGTGGTTGGCGAGCCGGAAGCAGAGGTTGGTGGGAAGGTCGACATGCCAGGACGGAGGCTGCGAAGGCTGATGAGTGCTGTTGTTGGTCATGAATCATAGTCCTTGATTCAGAGAGTTTAAAAAGAGGATGTTACTTGTCTGGAAAACAGACAGGTTGTAGGGTTCATCGAATGGGAGATCGTCCGCAGAACCTTTCGCAGTCTTTAGCCGTCCATCTGCGGCGGGATATTGGTCAGGAGGTGTGGGGAAGTGAGCTGCCTGGTGAATCTGTTCTGGCAGCGTATTACTCGGTGAGCCGTAGCACGATGCGCAATGCACTGAGCACTCTGGAGGCAGAGGGATGCGTCTCTCAGGCCCGGAAGGGGAAGCGTCGACAGGTGCTTTCCGATCAGGGTAGTGATCTGACCGTGGATCGATCGGTTGTGATCCTGACGAACACTGAATCGGAGGGGATACTGGTCTATGAGCGCCCATTCATTCAGCAGCTGGTGGCAGAGTTAGGCAAAAAAGGGGTCGAGACGATTCTTCTACCGATGTCGCTCCGCGATGGTGGTGGGACGAGGCGGAAGCTGGAGAAAGTTGTCCAGCGTTTCGGTCGTCCCGTCTGGCTTCTCCATCGGTGTCCACCACAGGTGCAGCAGTGGTTTCATGAGACGCAGGCAAGACGCTGTCTTGTGCTCGGGCCAAGCGATCCTGCTCTCCCGATTCCCGATGTGCAGACGGATCAGAAAAAGCTGATGCGGCAGGCGATCGAGCGTTTCTTCAGGGCGGGAATCGAAGGCGAGGAGATTCTGTTCGTCATTCGACAGGAAAATTCATTTCTTTTTGAGAATGCGCGGAAGCATTTCCTTGATGCTGTGGCTGAGTTGTTTGGAGCCGAGGCTGTGCCGACCATTTTAACCTATGCTGGTGATGCGCAGGATCTGGTGGACGGACTGGATCAGATCTTTGCTGAAGAAGCAAAGGGGCTCGCTCGGCGTTTTGCGGCTCCCAAAGCAGTTCTCGTCTGGCGCACCCACGATGCGCTCACAACCTATTGCTACTTGCTAGGGCGCCAGAAATTGAGAACAGCCCATCACAAAGAACGATGCTTTCTAATTTCCGCAGGCTGGCTGCCGAGCTTTTCTGCTCTGCATCCAAGCATGTCTTATTTTCAGAGT
>JAHDFZ010000117.1 GCA_020627905.1 Verrucomicrobiota bacterium | reverse complement strand
GCTTTGCCTGCCTTCAGGTGAATGTGTCCATCGGGGTCGACTCCCAGAGCCAGCCTCTGAAAGCCGAGGAATTGGCCTTCTATGATCTTCCTGAACGCATGGCCGATGCCGTGATTTTTCTCGGACTCGGGTTCGCGGTTGATTCGAATGCCTGGCTGGGATTGGCGGCTGCCTTGATGGCGAATTTTTCCGCCTACATCCGGACACTCGGCCTGGCCCGTGGAGCCTCGCGCCGGGACTCCGGCAGCGGCCCCATGGCACGCTCTCCCCGGATTTTCCTCGTAGCAGGTTGTGCCGTGGTGCTAGCGATGGCTCCCAGCACTCTAACGGACTATCAGGCGTGGATCCCTGAGGCCGTGTTAGCAATTGTGATTCTTGGTTGCGTAGCTACCATCTGTGTTCGTCTGTATCGGATCCACTAAATTTATTCCCTCCAGTTTCACGTGAATCCCCAGCTCCATCACCTGCTTACCCTGCGCTGCGTGATGGCTTTGTGCCTGTTCGCATTCACATGGATAGCGGATGGAACGGCCTCCGCCCAGCACATCGTCATAGACCCGGGGCACGGCGGCAAGGATCCAGGGTCAATCTCGTATGGAGTGGCCGAAAAAACACTAACGCTCGATCTGGCGAAGCGGCTGGAAAAAATCCTGCGAACGAAAGGGTATAAAACGACTCTCACCCGAAATTCTGATCGCTTTATCCCGCTGGAGAACCGGGCGGCAGTCGCCAATCGCATCCCCGGATCGATCTTCGTCAGCCTTCATTTCAACGGGCACCGGGATCGATCGATCAGTGGTTTCGAGACCTTTTATTACCCTGGCAGCACGAAAGGGCGCCTGCTCGCATCCAAGGTGCAGCAGGAGCTGAAGGGGCGCCTCTCGTCGAGGGACCGGGGGATCAAGCCTGGACGACTGAAGGTGCTGGAGCATACCAAGGGCACAGCCATCCTCGTGGAAAGCGGCTTCCTGACCAATCGTTGGGAAAACCAGCGCTGCTCCGCCGCCTGGTTCCGGCAGATCCTCGCTGAAGAGATCGCCCAGGGGATCCGTGCTTACCTGCGCTGACAGACGACGCGTGTTTTCTCTTGCATGGCCTGCTAAACGCCGTTTGCATGACACGGTCAAACTGACTGCATGCTCATGAAAACCGCGTTTCCGTTTCGTTTCCTCCTCGGTGTCATTTTATTGATCAGCTCTCTATCGGGGACAGCCTGGGCACAGGAGACGGCGGAAGCTTTGACGGTGGATGAGAGGATTAACCTGGCGATGTCGCCAATGGTCGGAAAGATTTTCGATGTAATCTTCTGGCAAATCCCCTTCACTGAAATCCCCTTTATCCTCATCTGGCTGGCAGGAGCGGCCCTCTTTCTCACTTTCTATTTTAAGTTCATCAACTTCCGCTCCTTTCGACTTTTCATCCGGACGATCAAAGGACGCTACACAAACGCTGATGACCCCGGCGAAATCTCCCACTTCAGAGCTCTCGCCACTGCTTTATCAGCGACGGTGGGACTCGGAAACATCGCGGGGGTCGCACTCGCAGTAGCAGCAGGAGGGCCAGGCGCCATTTTCTGGATGGTGCTGGTAGGACTGCTAGGGATGACGACGAAATTCGCTGAGTGCACTCTGGGTGTCGCCTACCGCAAGTTCGACGAAAACGGGAAAGTGCTCGGCGGCCCGATGCTCTATCTGCGCCGAGGTCTGAAAGAGCGTGGCCTCGGACCGCTTGGTCGCACGCTGGCCGTCATTTTTTCCATCCTCTGTATCGGTGCCTCTCTGGGTGGCGGTAACATGTTTCAGGTGAATCAGGCCGTGTCCCAACTCCAGTTCGTCACGGGAATCGATGGCGCAGGGTGGGCCTTCGGACTTGTCATCGCCATCGTGACCGGCCTGGTTATCATCGGAGGAGTCGTGCGGATCGCCTCCGTCACCTCTAAGCTGGTCCCCATCATGTGCGGGGTGTATGTGCTGGCAGCGATCGCCATCCTGGCGATGAACGCCTCAGCCATCCCTGGAGCGATCGGCCTCATCATTACGGATGCCTTCACCGGACAGGCGGTCGCCGGCGGAGTGCTGGGTGTCATCCTGCAGGGCATCAAGCGCGCGGCCTTCTCCAACGAAGCGGGCATCGGCTCCGCCCCCATCGCCCACGCGACGGTCAAAACACGCCACCCGGCGAGTGAAGGCATCGTGGCGCTCTTCGAGCCTTTTGTCGATACGGTCATCGTCTGCACGATGACAGGCCTCGTCATCGTCATCACCGGCATGTATCAGAATCCTGATAATCTGGAAGGTGTTCCCCTCACGTCTGCGGCTTTTGATGGGCAGATCGCCGGCTTCCGCTACGTCCTCTCCGCTGCCGTGATCCTCTTTGCCTTTTCCACGCTCATCTCCTGGTCCTTTTACGGGCAGCAGGCCTTCTCCTACCTGTTCGGAAATTCCAGAGCTTCCGGCCTCGTTTACAAGTTTATCTTCTGCATTTTCATCGTCATCGGTGCTTCGATGAGCCTCGGCGCAGTCGTTGATTTTTCAGACGCTATGCTCCTCAGCATGTGCTTCCCCAACCTCATCGGCGTCTTCATCCTCCTCCCTGTCGTAAAAACAAAACTGCAGGAGTTTCTCGCCCACGCGCGGGAGATCGACGGCGAATCTTAACCTATCCCACTCGCTCAGATGTCTCAGAAACAGCAGCAGCTCGACGAATTTTTCGACTTCCTTCGTTTCCCCAGTATTTCGACCGACTCAGCCCACAAGGATGATGTGGATCGTTGCGCTGACTACCTCATCGAAAAGTTCGGCAGCATGGGGCTGGAGGCATCCAAGTATGCCACTCCCGGGCACCCTATCGTCATCGCAAAGAGCGCCCCGAAGGCGGACCGGCCCACGGTCCTAATTTACGGCCATTACGACGTGCAGCCAATTGATCCGATCGAAGGCTGGGCGACGCCACCTTTCGAACCGACGCTGATCGATGATAAGATTTTCTGCCGCGGGGCAACCGACAACAAAGGGCAGCACTTCTCTCACATCCTCGGTGTCGAGGAAACTCTCAAACAGCATGGAGAGCTGCCGGTAAATGTCATTTTTCTGCTGGAAGGCGAAGAAGAGATCGGCAGTCCGAATTTAGCCCCCTTTCTGGAGCAGAACAGAGATCTGCTGGCGGCGGATATCTGCGCGGTCTCCGACACTGGAATGCTTGCCCCCGGCGTGCCGACGATGACTTACGGGCTGCGTGGGATTTCCTGCCTGGAGTTCACCCTGCACGGCCCCAAAGGAGATCTGCACTCCGGTGTCTACGGCGGTGCTGTGGCCAATCCCGCCCTCATGGTGTCCCGGCTGGTGGCGAAGCTGCACGACGAAACAGGGAGGGTTCTCATTCCGCACTTCTACGATGATGTGATCCCCCTGGCAGACTGGGAGCGCGAGATGTGGGCCAGCCTGCCGGACGGCGATGCTTCAACGATGGCAGAGACTGGTGTTTCTGCTCTCTGGGGCGAACAAGGCTACACAGCCCTGGAGCAGCGCTGGGCGCGCCCTACCGCCGAGGTGAACGGCATCGGCGGCGGCTATCAGGGTGAGGGATCGAAGACCGTCATACCCCGCTCTGCGATGGCGAAACTGAGCTTTCGCCTCGTGCCCGATCAGGACCCTGCCGCGATCGCTCGACATGCGAAAGAATTCCTTGAGTCCCAATGCCCTGAGGGCTGCCGGATCGATGTCGAAATCGGGCATGACGGTCCTGCCTACGTGATGGACCCTCATTCTCAGCACGGCAAGGCGGCGCAGGCTGCTTTAGAAAAGACCTTCGGGTCCGCGCCGCGTCTCATCCGTGAGGGCGGGTCTATCCCCATCATTCAGGCCATCCATGACATTCTCGGGATCGATAGCCTGCTGCTGGGCCTCGCCCTCCCGGACTGCCAGATCCATGCCCCGAACGAGAATTTCTACCTGGAAAATTTCTACGGCGGGATCCGCCTCAATCAGGCTCTTCTCGAAGAACTGGGGAGTGCCTGAGCAAAAAAATGTCAAAAAAATCATTCTTCTGTGACTTTTCAGACTCGGGCTGCATCTAAACGGGTGAGCGCCGCACCGAGGAGGGCCTCCCCCGACTCTCTTCGCAGGCGACTCAAGCTTTCCCTTGGGTTGCTCCCGCCCTCCCTCCCCTTAGTTGGGGGCAGCCCTTGGGTCTTTTCTTAGGCATTGGTGGCGTCTCTCCAAGACCCAACAGTCTGTCCAGAGCACAGCGTCGGGAGGCTCTCCATTTTCTCATGGGCCTATCTCCGGATTCCACCTGTCAGTTTGCGCAATCTGACTGGCGTTGTAATTGGGCTTAAGCCCTTGTCCTCTCGGAGCACCATCGCTAATTCCCAGTATGAAATTCCATAGATCGCTCAAACTGTTCCCACTCCTTGCTGGGGCCGTCTTAAGCCACGCTCTCGCAGAACCAGGTGTTGAACTCCCTCATCCATTAAGTCTAACGGATGGAAGCACGATCGCCTCCACACAGGAATGGGAAAAAGTCGGAAGACCGGCTACTCTTGAGCTTTTTCACAAGCACATTTACGGCAGAGTGAAGGAAGGACCGAATGTCCAGGTGCGATCTCACATTGCCTCCAAAGACGAGAAAGCAATGGAGGGAAACGCTACGCTGAAGCAGATTGTCATAGATTATGGCACTGCTGCCAGTGATGAGTCGATCGATGTAACGCTTTTCATCCCGAACCACATCGAGCACCCCGTGGCCGCCTTCCTTCTCATCTGTAACCGCGGACATGAGAGCATAGATCCTACCAGAGAAGTTCGAACACCATTCTGGCCAGCCGAGAAGATCATAGAACAGGGATTTGCTGCGGCTGTTTTCCACTACTCAGATGTCGCAGCAGACGATAAAGCAAAGGCCTTTGATACAGGGATATTTAAAGTCTCCAAAGATGCGACATCGGCTCGATCAGCTGATGATGGGGGGACGATTGCAGCCTGGGCCTGGGGCGCTAGCCGGGTAATGGACTATCTGGAAGAGGATCCTGCCATACGCGCGGATCAAGTCGCAGTCGTTGGTCACTCGAAAGGCGGAAAGAGCGCTCTATTGGCTGGCGCTCAGGACACACGTTTCGCTCTCACCATCAGCAATAACTCCGGTTGCGGCGGAGCAGCCCTGTCACGACGCAAGGAAGGCGAGACAATTGCCGACATCAACGGCCGCTTTCCTCACTGGTTTGCGAAGAACTTTCACCAATTTGGAGGGAATGAGCATGCGCTACCAGTAGACCAACATCAGCTGCTGGCCTTGATTGCACCTCGCTTGGTTTATGTGTCGAGCGCCACACAAGATGCATGGGCTGATCCTGAGGGCGAGTTTCTCTCCTGCCTTCATGCAGAACCCGTATTCGATTTGTATGGGCTAGCTGGGGTAGGTTCTAAAGATCAGCCCCAACCAGAGAAACCTCTGCATTCAGGCTCAATCGGATATCATCTTCGCACAGGCAAACACGACCTCACCGAATATGATTGGGAGCAGTTTATGAAGTTCGCCTCTCAGCATTGGGCTGGGAAGTAGTTAGGACAGCGCACCCTAAGGCCTCGACCTAGGTGAGAGACCTAGTCCATACGCCCAGAACGCGGGCAGCGCTTATGGCTTCAGTCGCGGACGGCATCTGCCTTGGGGCACCGGGCTTGAGAAATTGCAGGGCCAGGAGACCCTGCCTCCGAAGAGCAGCGAACAGGGCTTTTGTGTGGGACTGAGGTCCCACCTCCAGAGAAAACCCTATTTCTTCGCTGGCGGAGCGCTGAGCAGATCCTCGATGATTTTTTCAATCTTCAGAGGATGCATGTTGAAGCTCACGTAGGTCTGATCTCGCTTGTAGCGTTCATGCCAGGCTGTTGAGCCATCAGAGGATACGATGCAGTAGCCGGGCTTGCTTTCCTTCCAGAGTTCCGGCTGAACACCACGGACGGCCATCAGCACAGTCGCAAGATCGTAATTGCACTTCCCGAGGACAAGCGAATTGCCATCATAAAATGGACGCAGCTCGTAGGAACGACGAACAGGGTTGTCTTTTGGCGTGTTCTGGAGACTCACTCCGTTATTCATGCGGTTGCCGATCTCAAATCCCTGCCAGACGATGGGTGTCGGCCAGGAGTTGGTGACGGTGACAGCTGCCGCGGCATCGAGCGCGATGTTGGTCTCAGGTCGAGCACTGCGCGGGAACTGCCCTCCCATGATGTAGAGCGCCTTCACTTTTTTCTCGATCAGCTCAAATTCATGCTCCACCAGATCCTGCAAGTTGCTGAGTGCACCGACGGCGCAGATCACGACCGAGCCATCTGGCTGGCTCTGCAAAGCAGCGCGATAGACATCCAGCGAGTCGGGCATCTGATCGTCAGGCTTTGCATTGTGAGGAAACTCCTCGGCTAGCTGACCGGTGAACATGCTGCCTTTGTTCCACTTGATCGGGCGCTTCTGACCGTCTTTGTCAGTCCCGATGGGAATGTCAGGGCGGCCATAGTAAGTATTGATCGTGGCGGCAGCGGCTGCTGAAGCGTTCGCCGGACATTTCCGATTGGTGGCGATCGCGAGGATCTCCGCTTCGCCGAGATCGGCCAGGGCATGCAGAACAGCGAGAGCGCCTGCGTCGTCACAGTCGCTCGCGAAGTCGGTGTCGAAGATGATTTTTGTAGGCTCAGCGAGAGCTGTGCCCAGGCTGATTAGAGTGATGCAGAGAGTTGTTGTGAGATGTTTGATCATAGGATGGGTGTTATTTTAGGTTAGGACTGCGAAAATCTGTTCTTTTCGTGGGATGGCTGATTGTGCACCGACCTGGGTGGTGGCGAGCGCGCCTGCCGCATTGGCGAAGCGGATGGCTTCAGCTGCCGGATGCCCTGCACCGATCGCTACTGCAAAGGCGCCGGCAAAGGTGTCTCCCGCTCCCACGGTATCGACTGGGTCGACTGGTATCGTCGGCACTTCGCCGAAAAGCCCTCCCTCCTCGTGATAGAGGGTAGAGGCTCCGCCCCGGGTGATGAGCAGGGCTTTCAGCCCCCAGCGATCAACGATCTCAGAATGGGAGCGACCGGATGTGAGACTGGTCGCCTCGCCCTCATTGACGATCAGGTAGTCGATGGGGAACCGTTCATCAAAGGCCTTCACGTCCCACGGTGAGGGATTAAAAACAATGAGCGTGCCAGCCGCACGAGCGATAGCAGCTGCTGCTTTCACCGAGGCTAGTGGCACCTCCAGCTGAAGGAGCAGGACGTCGGCCTCCTCGATGGCGGCACGACTGTTCTCGACTACCGCTTCGCTTACGAGGGCATTCGCTCCCGCCTCGACGACGATGAGGTTTTCTCCACTCGACTCTGTCAGGATAACCGCGCTTCCGGTGGGTTTCGAGGTCTCACGAGAGACGCCTGCTGTTGATACGGCATCTCCCTCAAGGGAACGCAGATAACTTTCACCCACAGAATCGCTCCCGACGCATCCGACCAGCTGAGTCTCTCCGCCGGCCCGTGCGGCTGAGACAGCCTGGTTTGCGCCCTTGCCACCATGACTGACCTGCACCTCACGGCTGGCAATCGTTTCGCCCTCTCTCGGCAGAAAATCGACTAAATAGGTGTGATCGATATTGAGCGAACCAACAACGACGATCTTCGTTTTATGATTTATCTGGGTCATGCGGTCTTACGAAAACGGTTTTTCAGGGTTTGCAGAAAATCTCCTCGGAGAGCATCCAGGAGAACGGCGACAACGATAACGATCCCTGTCACCATGTGTTTGGCGAACTCGGCGGCCCCGATCTGCGCGAGACCCGAGTCGAGTGTTAGGATAATCATCGCTCCCACGAAACTGTTCACGACCGATCCGCGTCCACCCGTCAGGCTCGTGCCACCGATGACAACGGCAGCAATGGCGGAAAGCTCCAGCCCATTCCCGGCATCGGCATTAGCGGCGCCCAGTCGCGCGGCGAAAAAGATCGAGGCAACTCCGACGAGGGCGCCCGTAATGGCGTAGACACTGATTTTCCGCAGATTCGTGGGGATCCCTGCCAGCTGCACAGCTTTCTCATTGGTGCCGATGGCTACGAGGTAGCGTCCGTAAACAGTCTTCGACAGGATGACCTGAAACAGAATCACAAAGACGATCGCCACGAGGAAGGAAACCGGCAATCCGATCCCGCTGATTCTCTGCGCAAGCGGTTCCAGAGTGGTCCCCACTGGCACGGTCTCCGATGCTGTGACCAGCATGGCCAGACCGAAGGCGATCTTTAAAGTGCCGAGCGTCACAACGAACGACGGAATTTTCAGCAGGACGCTGATCGCCCCATTGAAGGCTCCCATGAGGAATCCAGCAAAGATGGCGAGAAAGGCTGCTACCGGGAGGGCCAGCTCCCAGCGGGCAAGCGCCACACACAGCAGAGACGCAGAAAGCGCGAGAACCGAGCCAACCGAAAGATCGATCCCCCCGATAATGAGGATGAGCGTCATGCCGCAGCAGATGATGACTAGCGGCGGCACCTGCCCGGCGATGGTCAGAAAGGTCCTTGTAGTGAGGAAGTTGTCACTCAGGACCCCGAACAGCAGGACGATAAGGATCCAGATCCCGAACATCGGACCATAAGTAGTGAGAAATCGTTTTGTATTCATGCAGCAGTGGGGGTTTTTGCAGTTGCCTGGAATCCAGCAAAGGCGGCCTCTGTGAGAGCCTCCTGGCTGTATTCATCGGGAGAGAATTCACCGGTCAACCTGCCGTTAGAGAGGACGAGGATCCGGTCAGAGATTTTCATGAGCTCCAGGAAATCACTGGAGACGACGAGGATGGTTTTGCCTTCGGCCGCTAAGCCCTGCAGCAGCTGGTAGATCGCTTCTTTCGCTGCGACATCGACGCCACGAGTTGGCTCATCGAAGAGAAAGACATCCACTCCTTTGAGGAGCCATCGGGCGATCACGACCTTCTGCTGATTCCCTCCACTGAGGTTGCCGACTGGCTCGTCCATGGACTCATATTTCAGACTCATCTCCCGGTTCACCTTTTCGGCGGCAGCTGTCGCCTCCTCCGCCCGAAACCAGGCTTTCCCAGCATATTTCCCGAGCTCGCCGAGGACAGAATTCATGGTGATGGAGTGCTCGAGGATGAGGCCCTCTCCTTTCCGATCTTCCGGGATCAGACCCATACTAGCCTGCACACTATCCTGCGGAGAGCTGGGCTTATGCTCGAGCTGCCCATTCTGAAGAAACACGGCACCACTGTCGACCGGGTCTACCCCATAGATCGCACGCAGCAGCTCTGTCCGCCCGGCACCGATAAGCCCGGCGATGCCGACGACCTCGCCCTGATGCACGCGGAAGCTCACATCAGAGAATCGGCCGCTGGCGCTGAGGTTTTTCACCTCGAGACCTACGGCATCTCCAGCAGAGAAGCGGCTCGGCTGGCGCTCGCTCTCAGCCACCTCAGCTCCTGCCATCGCGCGAATCAATTGGGGCATTTCTACTTCGCCTATCCGATGGGTAGCAATCCGCTTCCCGTCACGTAGGACTGTAACACGGTCAGAGATTTTGAAGATCTCCTCCATACGGTGACTGATGTAAATGATGGAGATCCCCTGCGCCTTCAACCGATTGACATTCTCGAACAGTTTCTCGATCTCCGGTGCTGTGAGGGACGCTGTCGGCTCGTCGAGGATGAGGAGTTTGATGTCTCGCAGCAGCGCGCCCGCGATTTCGACCAACTGCTGCTGTCCGATTCCTAACTCAGCCGCTGGAGTGTCAGGACTGATAGCACCCAGGCCCACTCTCTCAAGCGCCTCAGCGGCCTCGGCATGCAGCGTCTTCGTATTGAGCAGACCACCACGTGTCGGCAGGCGATTCAGGAAAAGGTTTTCTGCCACCGTCAGGTTTTCGATGACGTTCAGCTCCTGCAAAACCATCACGAGGCCTTTTTCCTCTGACTCTCTCTTATCTTTAGGACGGTAAGGCGCACCTTCAAAGGTGATGTCACCCGCATTGAACGGAGTCAGACCCGTAAGGATTTTTGCGAGGGTTGACTTGCCCGCCCCATTCGAGCCAAGCAGGGCATGCACTTCTCCCGGCTCGATGTGCATATCGAAGTCCCGTAGCACACGGTTGCGCCCGTAGGACTTCTGGAGATCTGTTATGGTGATCATGCTGGTGATCCTTGACCTGCGCAGGAATTACTTGGTTACAAGATCGACTGGAGTCTTTTTGTCGACGGGTTCAGCACCTTCCTGCAGAATACCCAGAGCAGCTTCGATCCCGAAGACCGCGAGCTTATCCGCATGCTGATCAGCTGTCGCGAGGACGCTACCATCATCGATCAGCGGCTTGATAGCGCTGATGTTATCGAATCCGACAATGTGAACTTTTCCTACCAGTCCGGCAGCCTTTACCGCCTGAGCAGCGCCTAGAGCCATCGAGTCATTCGCACAAAGTAGCGCCTTCAGATCAGGATTCTCACTGAGGAGCGCTGCTGCCACGGTATTGGCCTTCGCCATCTCCCAGCTCCCTGACTGCACGCTAGCCACCTCGGCACCAATCCTGGCCATCGCATCCTCGAAGCCCTTGCGTCGCTGGATGGAATTAAACGCCGTCGGGATCCCCTCGATGATCGCTACCTGATCACCTCCCTTTAACTTATTGGCGAGCGTTGCACCCACTTTCGCCGCTCCCTCCCGGTTGTCAGGACCGGAAAATGGAATCTGCAGCCCGAATTCCTTCAGCACCTCATCGTCCAGTTTATTGTCGATATTGATGACGACGATGCCCTCCGACTTCGCACGCTTCAGAACAGGAGCCAGTGCTTTGGAATCTGCGGGCGCGATAACGATCGCATCTACCTGACGTGCGATCATCTGCTCGACCAGATTTACCTGGGCCGTCAGATCTGTTTCGTTGCGGATGCCATTGGCGATCAGTTCGTATGGTGTTTCTGCCGATGCCTGGTGGGCCTTTGCCCCCTCCTCCATCGTCTTGAAAAACTCATTGGCGAGCGACTTCATGACAAGAGCAACCTTCGGCTGGTCCGAGCTGCCAGCGGTATCGGAGTCACCTCCACATGAGGTCAAAAGGGCAGATGCAAGAGCGGTGAGAGCGAGGGCGAATAGGTGGGGTTTCTTCTTCATGCTAAAAGCGTTTAGCGTAATCTTGACTAAATGTCCAGTTTCGCTTGGGACATCATCGCGTAATGGGGCTCAAAGAGTCAAGCTTGTAAGCCGTCGCGACCCGAGCG
>JAHDFZ010000116.1 GCA_020627905.1 Verrucomicrobiota bacterium | reverse complement strand
GGGAGGCCCTGAAGCAGCTGATCGATGCAAAGAATGGTGTTCCCTACACCCCGCCTGAACCGGAGCCGGAATTAACAGTGGTCCACCCGGGGAATGCTCAGCCTGCAACTGCCCCGACCGCCTCAGTCAATCCACTGCAGGCACCGACCACGGCACCTCCCAGTTCTGGATCCGTCACCCAGGCGAACGCGGGGAGTCTCGCAGCACGCGTGGGCGGTCAGCCGACGGGGCCAGCCACTCCTACCCCGCCAGTCACGGGTGCGACCGCGCCAGCTCAACCGCAGCCGACCTCTCCCTCTGCGCCTCTGACCGCCAGCCAGCCGCAGGCAGCGACTGGGCCGCGCTCGGGAAACATCACGAAGAAGGTCGTTAAGATCACTGGCGGCGATGCCGAAAGCGGAAGCCTTGAAGTGCAGCAGGTGGAGCCGGGACCTACCTCGCAGCCGGTGCAGGCAGCTGTCGTTGCCGCTGCTACCGGCCCGAGTCCTAAAGTTGTGACTGCTGCAGCTTCACCGGGGACGCAGACGACTCCTCAGCGGCGTCAGACTACTTACGAACGTGGAATCAGAGGGGCGGGCGCCCAGAGTAAGAACTCCGAGAAGCCGGAAAAGAAAAAATCAGGTCTTCTCATAGCCGCGACATCGGCCTCCATTCTCATCGTGGGTGCCTTGTTCTGGTTTCTCCTGGGCAGCGGTGAGAGCGAACCTGATGAGGCTGTGACCTCCGCTCCCGTCTCAAAGGAGCCGCTCTACTCTCTCCCGCGGAATGCTGATATCCTCGCCCGCTACCTTCCCGCCAGGGGCAGCTTCAATCGGCAGGGTAAGCCGTCCGCTGCCGGTGGAAAAGCCGCTATGCTCAGGAATGAGGGGAATAAGGGTGATGCTGGCGTTATGCTTGCCAATGAGCAGGATACCACCGGAAAATACAGCCCGGCCATCGTCGAGGTGACAGGTGGTGTCATCCCTGGTCTGAAGACTCCCTCGAAGGCGATCCAGCTAAACAATCTCAGCCAGTTGAGTGCTAAGCAGACGTTTCAGGAGTTGAACGACGGCGGCACGATCGCCCTGTTCGGGACGTTTGAGTCGGGGTCGGGGCGTTTTGTTTCGATCGGTTCTGAGCGGGCAGGCAGCTCTAAGAGCATCGAGTTTTCCATCACATCTGACGATAAGCTCGTCGTGATGAATAAGACCGGGACTTCACCCGCCACCGGAGTCCAGTTGGCCTGGCCGAAGGGCGAGTCCGGAGTGATCGTATATTCTTGGGATAACCGAGCTAAGAAGCAGCGACTGCTTTACATTTCGGCCAAAGGCCAGGTTTCACCTGTGGCCGAGACGAACATCGTCGGTGGCGTGCGATTCAACCGAGTCGTCCTCGGTCGAGGTGGTTTCCGCGATGGCTATGACGATAAGGCTAAGAATTTCCTCATCGAGGCTGTCGTCTACAACCCCAGCATGACCGCTGCCGGAATGCAGGAGGTCGGTAAGGCGCTGCTGGCAAATTACGTGCAGTGATTTCCAGAGCGCATGAGTTTGCGCTTGCAAAGCGGCGCTTCCCGTCTCACAATGCCGCCCGCTGATGGCCAGCGGTAAGATCGGGACGTGGCGCAGTCTGGTAGCGCACCACAATGGGGTTGTGGGGGTCGCTGGTTCGAATCCAGTCGTCCCGATTTGTTTTTGAAGTGGCCTTGCAGCGATGCCGTTTCGTCAGGGCAACTAAGAACTCCACCAGAGTGTATGAAGATTGGCCTAGCTCAAATGCCGGTGGAGCTCACCGCAGGCGATAGCGCCAAATCTCTCGCGAACAGTTTTGAGTGGTTGGTAGCCTGCGGAGAGTCTCTTTCCGCACACCTTGACCTTCTCATTCTGCCTGAGGCTTTCGCCATGAGCTTCCGGCCGGAGCGAGTTCACGACCTTGCATGGGAGGAAGTCCGTCGAGCCATTCGCTGTCTATGTCATGGACCACAGGCTTTCACGCGCTCAGTCATTGGTGGTGCCTTTGGAGAGTGGCATGGGCAAGCCCAGAACCTCGCCTTCCTGGCTTATGATGATCTTGAACCGAGTGCCATTCCATATGCCAAGCGTCGGCTTTTTCCTTTCGGGACAGAGGCAAGTCTTCTCAACGCTGGCGACAGTCGTGTGATGTGGTCACTTACCGATCAGTCAGGTGAGGAGTGGGCGATCAGTCCTAAGATTTGTTATGATCTGAGATTTCCGGAGCTTTTTACGGACGACCATCGGGATGGAATCGATCTGCACGCGGTGATTGCTCAGTGGCCAGCGGTGCGGCAGCATCATTGGGAAAGCCTCCTCATCGCTCGTGCAATCGAAAACCAGTCCTTCGTGGTTGGCGTCAATGTCGTGGGCGAGAATGAAATCGGCTGCTATTCCGGAGGCTCCATGGTTGTGAACCACCAGGGAGAGGTCATTGTGCATGCAGGCGATGAGCCGAGTATTGCGCTGGTAGAAATATCGAAAGAGGACCTGGATCTCTGGCGATCCGACTTTCCGGCGTGGCGAGATCGGTAGGAGATCGGTAGGAGATCGGTAGGGATAGCCCCAGAAGAAATTCCGCTTGCCTGCCAGATGGATCATCGAAACATTCTCACTGACTATGGAAGACTGCTCCAGAGAACCTCAGAAGTCGGCTACGACTGAACCTGCTGCCGGCGGCATCCGGGAGGCTCTCTGGCGAATCATCTTCCTCTCAGATACGCCGAAGGGAAAGGCCTTCGATGTCGCCCTTCTCTGGTTGATTGCCGCCTCTGTCCTGGTGGTCATGTTAGAAAGTGTCGACGAATATCAGGAGAAATACGGATGGTGGTTCTATCGGATCGAGTGGGTATTCACGATCATTTTCACCATCGAGTATGCGCTCCGGCTGTGGGTCGTGCGGAGAAAACGGCGCTACGCCACTAGCTTTTTCGGCATCGTTGACCTTCTTTCCATTGTCCCAACCTACCTGACGCTCTTTCTACCGGGAGCGCAGTATTTCATCGCTCTTCGGGTCCTGCGTCTCATGCGTATTTTTCGCGTGCTCAAAATGGCCCGCCATTATTCAGAGGCGAATGTCCTGCTGCGTGCCGTAAAGTCTAGCCTGCCGAAGATCACGGTGTTTGTTGTCTTTGTGCTGATGATCGTTTTGATCCTCGGGACGCTGATGTATGTGGTAGAGGGCGTGATCGCTGGGAATGAAGGATTCAGCAGTGTTCCGCAATCCGTCTACTGGGGCATAGTCACCATTTCCACGGTAGGCTACGGAGACATCACTCCCATCACTCCAGCTGGCAAAATGGTCTCGACCGTTATCATCCTCATCGGCTATGGCATCCTTGCGGTCCCGACAGGGATCGTCACGGCAGAGCTCAATATGAGCCTGCGCCAGATCCGGCTGGATCAGCGGGAGTGTGGTGAGTGCGGCCATGTCGGCCATGACCCGAGATCCCGTTTCTGCAAAATGTGCGGGACGCCTTTATAAGGGTGTCAGGATGTGATCGAGGTCCTTGCTGTTGTCTGAGTCGGCCAGAGCCAGAAGAAAAGGCCTAGACCAATCAGGAAGAGAAGCGATGCGAGCCAGGGGAGTCGATCTCCGTCATCAGTCGACTCGCTCTTTGTATCACCTGCCGTTTCCGCAGGCGCAGCACTGGTGAAGTTCGCTTCCCTCGTGTCAGCAAAGGCATTCGCCGCTCGCAGGATGATCTCTTCGCCAAGTTTCACCTCCACCATTCCCGGCTCATTGGGCATTTTTACAAGGTTGCCACCGGTATGGGCTTGCTGAGTGCCATCCAGCCAGAGGGTCCATTTCTGATCGTTGGCAATGGGGAGCGATAAGGTCTGGCCGAGCTCTGTATTCTCGCTTCGAAAGCCCAGACTCTCGCTACGGATTTCGTTCAGGTAGCGATGAACCAGCACGACAAAAGCTGGTAACCGGAGAGCGTTCGAATGCTGCACATCGAAGTTGAAGACGAGGCTTTCGCTTTGTTCGCCTTCGTCACTTTGCCGAAGCCAAATCATCGGACGGTCTCCCTGCCAGAGCAGAACTTCATCTTCAGCAGCTACCGGGATCGATGCCGTCCGCCGCGCGATAAGGCCCTCCCAGCTCAGCCCCTTCATCAGCTCGTGCTCGGCAGGGACGACCGGATCGCGGTAGAACTTCGCAGGCACGCTGCCCTGATTCAGAAAGATCACGCCTCCTGCCTCGATGGCAGAAGGTTGCAGCGGGTTGTAGCTCTGAAACATGACATCCACATCCTCCCCCTGATCTGTGACAGTCAGGCCGGGGAGCCGGGATCGGAAATCGATCATCCAGGATGGAGCATTCGCTCCGGACACAGCGCTCTTCAGTGGCACAGGGATCTCTCTGGTGATAACCGTCCTGTCATCGATCGCGAAGCGGTCGCCGCTGCTTTCGAACTGGATCCAATCGATGCCTTCAGGGAAGGCAAGATCGATCGAGCGAGTTTCTCCGCCCGCCAGCTGATAGCTGCGCGAGCTGATCTGACCTGCCTCGGTGGTGGCGCTCACGGTTCGTTCCTGCGCGGTAGCGCTGTAGTTTTTCAGCAGGACCGAAGCGGTCACCATACCGTTGGTATTTGTAGATACCTTCCGTCCGGAGAAGCCGACATTGTCGAACGCTTCACCGACCGACTGGAATGCGACTCCCGATGGCACGGTCTCCCGCGCATGGTCACTGATGAAATGCACCTGACCTCCACCCCGCATGAGGCTTCGTGCCAGCAGAATCGTCTCACTTGTAGAGTGCTGGCTGTGTGATGGCTGCCAATCCTCCAGCGCCGCTAAGGCAGCGTCAGCATCACCACCGTAGTAAATCTGGTAGGCATCAGGGTGCGACTCGAGGACGGTCAGCTCCATGGGAGTGGGAGTTCGGGCGGTGATCTCTGCCACTGCCTTCTCTGCCTCAGTGGAAAACGCTCGCATGGAGACGGAGCTATCGAGCACGATGACGACTCGGTGCACCGTGCGCTCCTCTTTCACCTGAGGTCGGGAGAGAATCAGACTGAAGAGAACAATCAGAGCGATCTGCAGCCAAAGGGGGAGTGACTGTCGCAGTTTCTCCAGCCTGTTTCCCTGATCGCTCCTGCGCTCCAGCTGCTGCAGGAGAAAAAGCGTCGTGCAGAGAGCATGCTGCGGCCGCCGATGCAGCCGATGGATCAGCAGCACAATGGGAATCCCCAGAAGAGCCAGGAGACCGAGAGGTGAAGCCAGAGTGATCATGCCGAAATCATTATGCTCATGTTATCCGCTTACCGGGCGTTCACCATTTGAAAGGCACCTGTGCCCAGTCCCTCTTTCCTCAATGAATCCGAGATCTCATGCCTGTCCGAGAAGCGCACCAGTGAAACTCGCGAACGCCGCGCTGCGTGATCCCACAGAGAGAAATGTCTTACATAAGCTTCTTCGTAACTTTGGAGGACCGCCGGAGTGATGTGATAAGGCCGTTTGAGGTGGCTCTCCGCATCTTCCAGATCCAGGTTTCCGCTCCAATCGGGTGCAGACTCTTCCGTAGCTGAGCAGCAGAGAATGACAGATCGACCGGCATGCCGGGTGAAGGGCGCCAGGAAACGAGCTGGATCAGAGGAAAAAAGCAGATCTGACAGCAGAACGCGGTAGGACTCGCGTCGGAAAGGGATCGTTCGCAGAGCCGGCGGGAAAGACGATGCACCGCTCTCCGCCTCAGTCGATGCTCCTGCTAAGCTGTCTGATAGCAGCGCCCGAAGTCGCTCGGGTGCCAGTGATGAGACATCCAGCTTGCGATGGGAAGCACCCGAACTCAGATAGATCCGGAAATCAACCCCGGCCTTCTGACAGCTGGCACTGACGAAATAAAGCAGTGTCAGGAACTGGAGGCGCTTCCCCGGGAAAGCGAACTGCGAGCCTGTCACATCAACCACGCAATCCACCAGCGGTCGAACCTCCGACCGGAACAGTTTGACACTGTAGCTGCCTGTGCGGGCGAAGGCCTGCCAGTTGATATTGCGAGGGTCGTCACCGGCTGCATAGGCCCGGTGGTCCTGAAAGTCGATCGAGCTGCCGCTCTCCTTCCCGAGCTGATCCCCATTCAGCCCGCGTGGGGCCGTATCCGAGAGAGCCAGGGAAAAGCGCTCACTCAGACGCACGCCCCCCGCCTGCGCAGACGATAGCTCGCTGGTCGAGGGGAAGAAAGCTGTTTGGGTTTCAGGCATGGGGGCTCTCAGATGTTGACTCTAGCCGACGCCGGTTAAGCTGCTCGAGGACCTTTCATGGCTTGGCAAATTTTCGTCAGAGAAGAACGGCAGGTGAACAGAAAGGCGATGAGCAGCAGGGCGAAGGTAATAGCGCTTGCTGTGAGGGAGGTAAATACCGTGACATCGTTATCTTCGAGCACGATAAGATTCGTGTGGGGGATGACGACCCCGACCTTTTCGGCGGTCGAGTGGCTGAAGAAAATTTTCAGCATCTGGTAGCCGATGGATGCCGTGATGCCAATACCAGCATGAATTAGAACATAAATAGCCAGAAAGGCAGAGGACTCGATACGGTCGCGACAGATGAGGCGGATGAAAATGGCCGGCAGCAGGACAGTATTCAGGGCAGCTAGGCAGTAGCCGGATAATTCGCCGAGCGAAACTTCGTCCAGTATGCAAAGCAAGAGGAAGCAGCATACCGTCAGGAAACAAACAAAGAAAAATGCCGAAACCCAACCGCGTGTGAGCAGGATTGCCAAGGGTGCCTTCAATTTGGAAGAACGAAAGGGTTCGAGAATACGCTGATAGATTCCCTCGCTCTCGCTGAGCGCATCGACACTAGCAATGATCGCTGCGAAAATGAAAGCGAACACTACTAGATAAAATATCTCGTCGTGAATATTAATCCACAAGGTAGTCAGATCGATGACAAAAAAGCTTATTAGGACCAAGACCCCGGCCCCGAGGATGCTCAGTCTCTTTTTCAGAGCGATGTTCTCCGACAGAGAGCTGATTTGACTGGTGGCGAATGCCAAAAGATACCAGCTGAGAAATGCGCTGACGATCCAGACAGTGAGATGCTCCCAGAAGTCGCCACTGATTGCCCCTGTTGCGGACAGCCTGCTGCCCGCAACAAAGCCGACGAAGCCCGAAAAGAATAGAGCGAGTGTCCCTAGGATGGCGATCACCTTCGCCAGGGCGGAGCGGAAGGTAGAGATCGTGAGCCCCCAGGCTGTCATTACAAGTGATCCAGCAAAAAAGCTTAGCAGAGTGAGGATCTGATCTAGAATCTCTACCTCACCTATGAAGTAGATGAGGATGATGTAAGGAAGCAGCGCCACCAGCACGAGTGCAGACTGACTGGCGAGAGAAAGCCATTTTCCGAAAATGATTTTCCACGTGCTCAGCCCGGCCATCTGGATGAGGTCCAGCGTCTGAAACTTGCGCTCAGAGCTCACAGCGACCAGTGCTCGCAGCGGTTGGACGATGAAGAAAGCCACCACGCTGAAGAAGATGAGGAAGCCCTGAGTGATCTTCGCCTCATCGTTCGCCACCCCCATCAGCACGGCGAAAAGCATAGCGGTGTGAAAGACGAGAAAGAGCGCCGTGAACGAGCCACTGCGCAGACCCTGACGCAGCTCCTTCACCGTCATCGAGTCGATACGGCTTGGGAAATCAAGCACGCGCTCGCCGATGGAGCGGGCGCTCATCTCGGCGGGAGGACCCGCGATGAGATCGGGCGAATCGATGACCGGAGGTGGTGTTGCAGACATGTGAAAAAGGGAAAAAATCAGGAAACGATCGACTCGCCCTTTGACTCCAGGTCGTCGAGGATGTCGATGAAGGCATCTTCCAGCTTCCGCTCTTCGCGGTGAAAGTCGTGGATGCCTAAGTCACTGTTAGAAAGACGCTTCAGAGCAAGGGCCAGAGACTCTTCAGCACTCGCCGCCAGGTCGTGGCGGATGGAGAGGCGGGCGCCCCCCTGAAAGGGATCGAGGAATGTCACGCCCTCCAGAGTCTCGACGAAGGACTCCACCGCCTCAGGCGAAGCGGTGAAACGCACACGAACCGGGATGCTTTCCTCGTTAGCGTGTCGCAGTTGTTCCGACTTACCGTGATGGACCAGTTGGCCCTGGTTGATAAAAAGCAGGGCATTGCACATCTCATCCAGTTCGGAGAGAATGTGAGAGCTGATGAAGACCGTTTTGCCGTCCTCTGCCAGCACCTGAATCAGCCGTTTCAGCTCGACGCGGGCTTTCGGGTCCAGCCCGGCCGCCGGTTCATCCATGATGAGAATCTCGGGGTCATGCAGGAGCGCTCGCGCCAGGCAGAGCCGCTGACCCATGCCTTTTGAGAGCTTGTTGATAAAGCGGTCCAGCAGCGGGCCTAAGTGAGTGAAGTCGATCACCTCCGCGATCCGCTCGCAGCGGTCTTCGCCTCGATAGCCGAGGGATCGTGCAAAAAAGTCGAGATACTCCAGCACCGTCATATGCGGGTAGGTGCCGTAGTCATCGGGCACCCAGCCGATGGCTTTTCGTGCTTTCTCGGGAAAGGTCACCGCGTCGTGGCCGAGGATTTCGATTGAGCCGCCATCGGGATAATCGAGTGTGGCGAGCATGCGCATCGTCGTCGTTTTACCAGCGCCGTTCGCCCCGACGAAGCCGACGACGTCCCCGCGATCGACCGTGAAGCTCAGGTCCCGCACCGCATGGACGCCACGAAAGTAGCGATGGAGATTCTGCACCCGGATCGCCGGTGACGAGTCTCGTCCCGCTGCCTCAGGCGGTGTATCGGCTGCCGTTTGCTCTTCCTCGATTTCTACTGACATAAGCTTATTCAATCGTCGTGGTCACGGTTCCGATGAGGAGGGTGCCAGCCTCTTTCCAGCGGATGCTGGGGTGGGTCTCAATCGACAGGGCGCCTTCGGCAGCAGCCTCTGCGAGGAAGTGCGGAGTTTTCTGCTTGAGGAATCTCTCCACCTGAGAACGCGTTCCTTTCCCGAAGAGAGGCAGCAGTGTTGAGGACGCTTTTTTTTCGTCGGTTAATGAAAGCTGCAGCTCACCGCCTGGTTCCAGGGCCTCGTCCTTTGCCGACCAGCGCTGACCCTCGTTGTCAAAAAACTGCAGGTTTCGAACGGCAAAAGGGAGGCGTGATTTCACGGAAACGCTCGGAGAATCGCCGGAGGTGAATTCCCACTCCAGCCCCGTTCGGGTCGGGAAGACGGAGCGCACACTGAGAGCCTGCTCGGAGCGGCTGGAGAAAAACCCTCTCTCATAGCTCCCGTCGGCAAGGTAGCGTGGCGGGATCTTACTCATACTGGCAGAGGTGCGAACGATGGGCTCAATGATGGATTCCTCGCTCGGTTTGAAACCAGGGCGGAAGATCATGCCGGTTTTACTGATCTGCTCTTGTCGGATCGACAGGAATTGCCGCCCGCCGGACTCGCTGCTCGCAGCAGACGACTTGGTGCCGGGGATTAACTCCGCCAGCACGACACGGTTGCCTGAACCTCCAGCCCCGTCCTTTAGCCAGATACTGGCAAAGATCAGCGCCGCAGCGATCGCCGAAATGATCGGTGTCGTGATGAAGATACGGTGCCGCCTGCCTGACCTGGCGAAAACAAACAAATTCAGCGGGCCGACCGCTACCGCGAAGAGTGTCAGGAAGATCAGCATGAGACCGCCTCCTTTTGACAGACCCTGGTAATCGGCTAAAAGGCCAAATTGTTTCTCTGATTTGAAGCCGTCTTTCAGAGTGCTCCGGCGTTTTTCTACCGTGGTGAGAGCTGCGATTTCTCCCTTTGTGAGTGTTGAGCCATCCCACTCACGAAAGCGAAGAACACCGAGTCCAAGATTGTGAGCGATCTCGGAGCTCATATTCTCGCGGACTCGGTAGGCGCTGACAGGCAGATTCATCGATGGCCAGTCATCTGTCACCTGCTTCAGGGCGCGCTGGATGTCCGTGTGATAGATAGCTAAAAATCCACCTTGATGCACCCACAGCAGAAGGGCCTCCTGCTGGTTCTTCGACAGATCGTTCCATTCCTCGAAATCGATAAGGATCCCGTCTTGCGAGGTGAGGGTGCGCCAGTCGCTGCGAAGTTGCTCTGGAGTGAAGGATGCGCCGAATTTCTCCCGGCCGAATTTATCTTTCGCTGCATCGTTGAGCTCGTTAAGTGAGCGGTGCGCCAGGTTTTCACTGACAGCCAGGGTAGGAAAGCGCTCATTCTGCTCTCCGTATATTTGAAAGGTTTTAGGCGGTGCCTGACCAAAAAGGATCCGACCCCCTAGATAGTTGTAAGATCCCGATCCACTGAATGGAACGAGCAGCGAGTGAACGGACTCTCGTCTGGCTGGCGCGATCACTGTGAACTCGCTTTCGGTAGGTGGGGGATAGCTGCGCACGTCGTCGCGGGTGTCCAGGACAAGGGTCAAGGGCACATCACGATCCTGCTTATTCGTGATGGTCAGAGTGATCGGCACGAACCCCTGTGTGCCCGGCTTCCCAAACATCGAGTCCACCGTGACACGGGAGCGTGACGAAGATTCCTTCGAGTCCTGGATCGTAAAGGACGCGATTCGTTCTGAGGCCTCAAGGGGAAAGGCGAAAACAAGCAGCGCTAGAATCAGGAAGCGACGCGAGAGCAAACCAAACGGGCTCAAAGCACAGAAAAGCGGTCGGATAGGCATACGTGAAGGAAAGAAGACCACTTTCGGCGAAACAATTCAAGCCTTCGGGTGATCGATTTGTAGGAAGATAGGGAGGATTGTTCCTTACGGTCCCCTTGAGAACCCGCTTTCACCTGAATTGGCACAAAAAAGGGAGGCCCGAGAGCCTCCCTTTGATTTGGTTTTGGAAAGGAACCCAATGACCTAGATGAACTCGTTGATGAGGTTCTCCAGCATCTCCTGGCGTCCGCTGTTGGTGGTGGGCTCGCCATTCTCTAGAGTGTAAGCCTCCAGATCCTCCAGGCTGACCGAGCCAGCTTCGATCTTCGCACCGATACCGCTGTCGTAGCTGCTGTAGCGCTTGGACTTGAACTCATCCAGACGACCATCCTCGATGATAGCGTGGGCGATTTTCAGACCACGAGCGAAGGCATCCATCCCGCCAACATGAGCGTGGAAAAGGTCCTCCGGCTCGAAGCTCTCGCGACGCACTTTCGCGTCAAAGTTCAGGCCCCCCTTGGTGAAGCCGCCATCACGAAGCAGGCAGAGCATCATCTGTGTCGTCAGGTAGATGTCAGTGGGGAACTGATCCGTATCCCAGCCGATGAGCTCGTCACCCGTATTGGCATCGATCGATCCGAGGGCACCGGCCGCCATTGCGACTTCCATCTCATGCATCATCGTGTGACCAGCGAGAGTCGCGTGGTTGGTCTCGAGGTTGAGCTTGATCTTGCCGTAAAGGTCGTGCTCGCGCAGGAAGTTCAGGCAGGCTGCCGAGTCGGAGTCATACTGGTGAGTTGATGGCTCACGTGGCTTCGGCTCGATGTAGAGGTCAACCTCGAGACCAACCACGCGACTCT
>JAHDFZ010000115.1 GCA_020627905.1 Verrucomicrobiota bacterium | reverse complement strand
GAATTCGTTGAAGACTTCTTCGGTAGTGGAGAAACTCTGACGGATGGCCATTTCATCAATCAGGCCGGTGAAATGATTCACAGGCTCTCCCTCACGACGATAGTCGGCACCCAGCCGGAAGGGCTTGTTCATGATGTTAGTATCAGTGTGGCGTGTCAGGTCGTCGGCCAGAATCCGGCTTGGTTGCTCGATTCCATTGATGTAGATCTGAATCCACGAAACTTGAGCTCTTTTGAGCACGGGATCGAGCGCCTGCCCGTCAGAGACGATGGTGATGTGAGACCATTCATCTGTCGAGATTCCGCCTCCCGACGTGCGAATGGCCTGCCCGTAGCCGGGGAAAACCACTGCCTGTCGATACTCCACCTGGTTGTCAACGAGACGGATATCCAGGCCCCTGCCAAAATTTACGCTCTCCGCATTCTGCTCATAAGCTGCGTTGGAGAAGATAGTCTGTTCTCCAACAAGACGATCTGGCTTGATCCAGAAGGAGTAAGTTACCTTTGATTTCGAACCCGTTTTTACGAGGTTCCGGTCAACTTCTGAGATCGTGCTCCCGTCGATGCGGAAAGCTGAGCCGCTGATTCCCTCTTCGACCATGGGCTGCTTGCTCTTGGCAAAGGCGAGCTTGGTGTGCTGTGGGTAGTCCGGGTCGATCATCAGGACACTGCCAGGTGCCGTCGGCTTGAGGGTTTCATCATACTTGAGAGGATGATGCTCTTTGCTCAGGGACGAGATATCGGCATTCTTCACCAGTTTGGCCTTCTCGTTCTCCAATGCTGCGATCTGTTTGCGTCGCTTCGCCTCGTCCTCTTGCTGTTGGGTCGTTGGCGCTACCATGAGAGGCACAGCATTGGCTAGGCGACCATCTTCACCGACTTCTGAGACGTTGTTGAAAAAGGCGAAGAACTCGAAGTATTCCTTCTGGCTGATCGGGTCATATTTGTGGTCGTGGCATCGGGCGCACTCCAGGGTCAGCCCCATCCAGGCCATGCCGAGCGTCCTCACACGGTCGGCGACGTATTCGACGCGGTATTCTTCATCAATGATGCCGCCTTCGGAGTTGATGACGTGGTTTCTGCCGAAGCCAGTGGCGATCTTCTGCTCCAGCGTAGGATTCGGAAGTAGATCACCGGCCAGCTGCTCGGTGATGAACTGGTCATAAGGCATGTTGGCGTTGAAGGAATCGATCACCCAGTCTCTCCAACGCCACATCTCCCGGGAGGAATCGTTATTGAATCCGTGGGTATCGGCATAGCGAGCCACGTCCATCCAGTCGATAGCTAGCCGCTCTCCTGTGTGCGGGCTGGCTAGCACCTGATCGACGGCGGCAGCGTAGGCAGCTTCGCCACTTGCTTTGACTGATTCCAAAAATGCATCGATGGCCTGCGGAGTCGGGGGGAGCCCTGTCATGTCCAGGTGGATCCTGCGCAGCCACGTCTCGGGCGATGCCTCTGCTGACGTCGACGACTTTCGGCCATTGATTTTTGCGGAGACATGGTGATCGATGTCATTTTTGACCCACTTCTCATCGATCGTTCCCTCTGATTCCTTTTTGACAGGAGGGACGAAAGCCCAGTGCTTGTCGTATTCGGCGCCGCTCTCGATCCAGCGTCGCACGAGGTCGATTTCTTCCTTTGAGAGTGATCGATGAGACTCAGGAGGCGGCATCAGCTCGTCCTCATCATCGGTGATCATTCGGTAGAACAGCTCGGAGGCGTCAGCATCTCCGGGGACGAGCGCTTTGTAGCCGCCTAAGTCTTCTGTAGCGCCTTCAAAAGTGTCGATGCGTAAATCCGCTTTCCTCTCTGCCGGATCCTGGCCGTGGCAGTAGAAGCAATTCTCTGAAAGAATTGGGCGGATGTCGCGGTTGAAGTCGATCTCGTCACTGCCTTGAACGGTTCCGAGGAGACCTGTTGCCACCGCGAAGAAGAGAGGGGAGTGGGGGCGAAAATCCTTCATGTGTTTAAATTCGCGCAAACACATCGGGGAATCTTGGTGCAATCACGGCAGGAAATGGTAAAATCACACCATGGAAAACGGTATTCTTTTTCCGGCAGGATCGCAGGAGGTGCGTGAAAACGCGGAGATACTAGGGCAGCTGTTTGATCGCTTATCACAGATTTTTCTATTTGTGAAAGATCTGAAAGGCATTTTTGTCCGAGTGAATCAGGCAACTGCAGAGCTACACGGGTGCCCTAACGAAGAGGGCATGTTGGGGAAGACTGACCATGATTTTCATTCGAAAATTCTAGCTGATGGATACCGGAATGGGGACGATCAGGTCATAACATCTGGAAAGCCTTTGCTAAATGAGATTTGGTTGGTCCCAACGGTTGTCGCAGTTCGGTGGTATCGGTGCGATAAGTTGCCTATATTCGGACAGGAGGGCGAGGTTATCGGCGTTGGAGGGGTATTGCTTCCCTACGATGAGACTGCTGATGTGCCCCCAGAGTATCGGCGCATTCAGCCAGCTCTTACGATTGCCAACGAGCGCTTCCGCGAGTCAGTTTCGGTAAGCGAACTAGCCTCAGCCAGCGGGTATTCTGTGAATCAATTCTCGCGCAATTTCCAATTCTTGTTTCACATGACTCCGGCTCAATACATTCGTCGGCTGAGGGTGTATGAGGCGGCGCGACTTCTGAGAAATACCAGCAAACCAGTCGGCGAGATCGCTCTGGAGGTTGGCTTCTACGACGCGAGTGCTTTCACAAAAGTGTTTCGCAAAGACATGGGGGAGCCCCCCCTGCAGTTTCGGAAGAACTGGACATAGAAATTCACCCGAATGCGTGAGAAGATCTTCTTTGGGATTTTGGAAGATACCATGTAGAGAAAAGATATGTGGATCTCTGAATTTGAAAATTATCGTTGTCTGTTCGCTTTGACCGTTTCATTACTGTTCGGACTCTCTACCCCAGCTGCACAATCCAAGCCGAAGCCAAACGTCATCATCTTCATCACGGATGATCTTGGTTATGGTGATCTTTCCTGCTATGGAGCCGACAGGATCGAGACGCCAAACATTGATCAGCTGGCGGCCGGCGGGGTGCGGTTCACGAGCGGTTACTGCACGGCGTCTACCTGCACGCCGACGCGATTCTCCCTTCTCACTGGCACAGCTGCTTTTCGACAGCCCGGGACGAACATTGCGCCGCCGGACAGCCCGGCTCTCATCCAACCGGGCACGCCGACGATTGCCGACATGTTTCGAGACGCTGGCTATGCCACAGCCGCGATCGGGAAGTGGCATCTCGGGCTGGGGGCTCCCGAAGAAGGGCCGCAGTGGAATGGGAAACTCGCTCCGGGGCCTCTGGAGATTGGATTCGACTATTGTTTTCTCCTCCCAACGACAAATGATCGTGTCCCTCAGGTGTATGTAGAAAACCATCATGTCCTAAACCTGGATCCGAATGATCCGATCGTGGTCTCAAAGACGAAGCCGCACCCTGATCATCCCGATGGGAAGACGCATCGCCACACCTTAAAGATGGACTGGAGCCATGGACACAATGGCACTATTCACAACGGCATCAGCCGTATCTGGTATTACACTGGCGGGGAGAAAGCGCGTTTCCGTGATGAAGATCTGGCTGAGGAATGGGCCAGCCGCTCTCATGATTGGATGAAAGCGCAAGTCGAAGCGGAGAAGCCTTTCTTTCTCTACCTCGCGACGCACGACATTCACGTGCCACGGATCCCGCATGAGCGGTTTCAGGGGAAATCAGAGATGGGCTACCGGGGAGACGCCCTTCTGGAGATGGATTTCTCAGTAGGAGCGATGATGGCATCTCTGAAAGAGCTGGGGATCGAGAAAGAGACACTGGTTGTCTTCTGCTCTGATAACGGCCCGGTCATGGATGACGGTTATGCCGATGAAGCACTGGAAAAGTTGGGTGATCACAAGGCTGGTGGACCATTCAAAGGGGGGAAATACAGTGTTTATGAAGGCGGCACGCGCACGCCCTTTATCACATCCTGGCCGGGGACGATTCCTGGAGGTGTCGTATCGGATGAGATCGTTGCTACTCATGATCTCTACGCGAGTTTCGCGGAGCTTGTCGGCGAGCCTCTGGTTGAAGATGCCGCGCTCGACAGTCTAAATGTGCTCCCGGCCCTGATGGGAGAAAACGGAGCCAAAGGGCGTGAGAGCCTGATCCAGCAGGGGAATGGGAAAGTCGTCGCGTTCGGTTACCGCGAGGGAGACTGGAAACTTGTCCGCTATGACAAGGGAAAGGCGCAGAACGTCATCGTCGAGCGAAAGCTCGGGTTGACGAACGTGCCCAAGCTTGCTCTCTACAATCTGGCTGATGATCCCGGAGAAGCAGTGAATCTCGCTGAGAAGCATCCCGAGCGACTTCAGGCCATGGCGAAACGTCTGCAGGATAAAGTGGATGCTGGGCGGACTCGCGAACCGTGAACGAGCGCAGGAAGCGCCTTGCTTCACTGCTCTAAGGGAGCTAAGGATCGCGGATGATTTATCCTTTTCCCAAAGGCTTGCTCATCGCCATCGAGGGCGTAGATGGAGCCGGAAAAACGACACTGGCCGCCTTGCTCGCTCAGATGTTCGGTGAACGGGGGATCGCCTGTGCCTTTTCCAAAGAACCTACGGCGAATCGCTGGGGGATGGAACTGAGACGGTCGGCAAAGACCGGTCGTCTGTCGCTCGAAAGAGAACTGGAGCTCCTCACTCTTGATCGGAAAGATCACGTGGAGCGAACGATCGCTCCCATGCTGGAGGCGGGAGGTGTGGTTCTGCTGGATCGTTATTATTGGTCCACTGCCGCCTACCAGGGCCCACGCGGGGCCGATATTGAGAAGATTATTCGATCTCAGGAAGCTTTTGCCCCGAAACCCGACCTTGTTTTCGTGCTTGATCTATCTCCTGACGCAGGTTTGGGACGTGTGAGGGCGAGGGGGGACAAGCCCAATGAGTTTGAGGGGCGCGCGGAATTGGCAAAGAGTCGCGCCGTCTTTCTCGACCTCATCGAGACGCAGACCAACGGTGTCCTGATCGATGCTGCTCAGCCCGTTGATGAGGTATGGAAGGAGGCCCTGCACCATCTTTTACACTGGGGTGCCGGGCAGCTCGACGGCGACTCAGATGTTGTGCGCTCTCGGCTTCAAGAGATCTTCGGAGACTCGAGGGTGGCCTCCGTTTTCTCCGCGTGATTTTTTTCCATTCCTTCCTAGACAGCCCTAGGCCTGATCGCTAGTCTCCGCCCTGAACTCGAACCCAAAAGAACCGCTATGAAACGTATTTTCCCTTTGGCCCTATTTCTTCTTCTTACCGCTTTTCTCTCTTCTGATTCGTTCGGGCAGAATGGAGGGATTGCCATTCTTAACATCGATAAGGCAGCAGAGGCTCTCGGGGTTGACCGCGTTGTGCAGGCCGAAATGGCCAATGTGGAGAAGCAGGTGAATGCTCAGCTGGCCATTCGGCAGGAGAACTTGCAGGCGCAGATGAATGGCGTAACCACCGCGGCTGGCGAAGATCCTGATGATACGAAAAAGCGAGAGATCCTGGCGACCAACCAGCAGCTGAATCAGCAGTTTAATCAGACAAAAGCACGCGCTGGTCAGGCCCTTCAGGCAGCGCGGACGGCTCTGATCAACCGCTTCCGCGCTGATTTTCAGCCATTCGCTTTGGAAGCAGCTAAGGCTAAGGGACTGGACATAGTGATGTTCAACCAGGCGCCTTCGCTCTACACCTGGGCAGACAATGTAGAGGTCACTGACGATGCGGTAGCCCTGGCGAAAGCGGGTGGGCTTCCTGACAAGTGGACGATGCCTGTCCCGGTCACAGATGACCAGGCGCGAGAAAAGGCAATTTCTGATGAGAACAAGCGTCTCGCTGAGAAAGCAAAGGCTGATACTAAGTCAGCTACACCAGCGAAAACTGAATAAGCGTTCGCCAGAATCGCAACGCTGAAACTGAAATCTAAACCGAACGTTAAAAATCTTATGGCAATCAAAGTTGGAGTAATCGGAGCCGGAGGCATGGCTCAATATCACATCGCCGGTGCGCGTCGCGCTGGTGCCGAGGTCGTAGCCGTCGCTGATCTGAATGCAGAGGCAGCTGCCAAAGCAGCGGAGGAACATGGCATCGCCACTTCCTACGGCAGTGTCGAGGAATTGCTGGCTAGCGATGTCGATGCCGTCACCATCATTGTTCCCAACAAATTCCACGCTCCTCTGGCGATCCAGGCTCTACAGGCTGGGAAACATGTCTTTTGTGAAAAGCCGCCCGCGATGACTGCGGCCGAGGTTGAGGAGATGATCAAGGTGCGGGACGCCGCTGGTAAGCAGCTGATGTTCAACTTTAATAACCGTGCCCGCCCTGAGAGCCTGCAGATGAAGCAGCTCATCGACGAAGGCACTGTTGGCACGATCAATTCGGCGCAGGCCAAATGGATCCGCCGGACGGGGATCCCCGGCTTCGGTGGTTGGTTCACTAACAAGGCGCTCTCCGGTGGTGGTCCCGTGATCGACCTCTTGCATATGCTCGATCTCTCCATGCATTTCATGGGGTATCCCAAGGCATCCTACGTGACCGCGCAGACCTTTTACGATTTCATCACTAACAAAGGCTTCAAAGGTCCCTGGGGGATCCCGGACCGTGAAGATGGGGTGACCGACGTCGAGGCCGCAGCACACGGCTTCATCACCTTCGAAACAGGGCAGGTTGTCAGCTTCCAGATGTCCTGGGCAGAAATGGTAAAGCGCGAGGAAGTATCCGTCGTCTTCCAGGGAACGAAGGCTGGTGGTAAGGTTGAGCGTCTGTTCGGCAAAGACGGCTTTGACGATACAGCTATCGATACCTGCGAGCTCTACGTGCAGGAGAATGGCGAGTCTGTGGACAAAACCATCGAGGCAGAGGAATGTGAAGACATGGGCCGGATTGATTCTGCCGCTAATTTCGTCCGTGCTATCGAAGGCAGTGCCCCGCCGCTGAATTCAGCAGAAGAGGCTCTGACCCTTATGAAAATCATCGAGGCGATCTACGCGTCAGCCGAGAGCGGCAAGCCTGTCGCTATTTCCTAAGGTTTGGGGACTCCGTTTCCGCTTGCGCCGTGGAGCAGAGGCTCCACTACTCCCAAGCTAGGCGCAAAGACTCCGACTCCGGAGGCAGGGCTTTCCAGCCCTGCATGCTGAAGCCCAGCCGCCATCTTGAGAGCCGCAATGCCGACTCCGGACGACTAACCAACCTGCAAGCGGACCTTCGCAACTTTGCGCTTCTATCATGATACGCTTCCGCCAGATGTCGTCACGGATGCATTGCAGGTTTTCCCGACCAAATTCCATACAGTTGGTCAACTAAGAAAGTCCGGTGGCTCAAAATTTGGAAAGTCCGGCTGGTTCCTTCGCTCACAGGACAGTGTTGAATCTCGGGACGTGCGGAAGCACATTGATTGGATCATCGCTAAGGTAAAGGATCGTAGATCAGCTGTCCTTGAGCTTGGCAGGACTGGCTGGCGCTCTGATGTATTCTGCTTCTGGGAAGGCATCGGACAGGGTGGCCCAATGCTGAATCCAGAACAGATGGAGGCCCTAGCCAGGCTGGACCTCGTCTGCGGTTTTGACATTTATCAGGACTGGAGGATGGCTCTCGACAATCCTGTGCCTATTTGCCCGTAGCAAGAGGCATCCCGTGAGCTCCGACGTCCGGGACGGACAAGCCGCGCATGCTTCACTGGCATGGATGCCTCCAGTTGGAGATGTTAACACACAGATGAGGATGAATGATTCAGTTTTAGAAAAGCTGATTTTACGATTGAGCTTGACGCCTCGGATTGACTCGATGGGGCTCAGCCTACACTGGAACTGACCGATTTTGGAGTCGAAACGGGTCATATAAAAATGGAGCCCATGGCATACTGCGTTTCAGGGCTTGTAGAAGATGAAAGCGATTAGCGAAAGCGGTTGGTGGATGGTAAATCTCGTCTTTGAAACACAGGACGACCAGAAGCAATTCGATTGGGAAGTCACACAGCTCCGGATCTCGATTTCGGTGCGTTGTGAGCATTGGCGTGAGGCATTTTGGAAGGCTCGGCGCTTCGGGATAGATTTAGGAGCACAGAGGAAGATAAGATGGATGGGCATTTATAATCTGGCACCATTGCAATGCGCAGATGCAGAATTCGAAATCCTGTCCGAGATGAAAATCAATACGAAGAGAGAGCGGAATGACATTTTTGAATCATGCGCAAGTGAACGGGATTTAGCTGAAGCGGCTGATGAGCTAGGGAAGAACAAAGATCTGAACCCGGACGATTTGGACTCCGGCGATGCTGAGTTTTAATCAAGCGCTGATAAGTGAAGGAGGGGCAGGGGAAGCAAATTATTAGGATCCTTCTGCGTGCGCAATCTGAGAGGACTCCTGCCTCAGCTGGTTTCAACCCGAAGTCTGTCACCGAAAAGCTTGGCCCGGCATAGAGCATTTGCTAAGGTCTTATCAGTTATGTCGTTCCCCGGTCTCCCTAAATTCCTTTTTCCTCGTTGGATCTTGGTAGCTCCGGAAGCTCAGAAACTGGGGGGCATCGCCGCCGCGGCCTTTATTTTCAGTTTCGCCTGTGAAGGAAGCAAACCCGAGTTGACAGCCGAATTGCGGATCCTGCGGCAGGAGTTGGGCGCTGAAAACGCGACGTCGGGGGCTTCTTTTCAGGTTCGCGACGCTCAGATCATCATTGGCGAGGAAGCAACGCGTTTTTTCGAACTGGATTCACCTCCGCCCGCAAACGTGACGAATTTGCAGATCCGCCTGGAGGGGGACGCCGGCAGCTCCGAGGCGCTACCGAACATCGAAGCTGTTGAAAGGACGTTTCTTGCCTTGCTACAGTCTGATTTCTGGAGCAATCCGACCTTTGATTGCGATTCACTGGCCCGCTTTTTTGTCGAAGGAGTTACCTCCGGGAACGACGAGACGTTCCTCACTTCGATCACGCCGACGATCGCGTCTGAGAGTGATGAATTTTTAGCGTGCGAGCTTATCGTCATCGGATCCGCAAGCCCCGAATCACCTCAGGCGCTTGACTACCAGCAGTCCTACCATTTCGCGATCCATCTCGGCGAAGGGATTTACCTGTCCAAGTTTGGCACCGAGGGGCCGATTATTTTTGCCACTCTTCCAGAGATGATGAAAGGCTTCCGAGCCGCTCATGTGTGGCGGGTAGAACACCCTGCACTGACTCAAGAGTTGGTCCGGTGATCTGAAGCCGGGTTTTGGTTCAAATCCAGCCGCATTAGGGCAAGCGGTGATCTGTCACCACGTGTGATCGGCATCGTGGATGCCCACTGGCGCGATCATGTAGATACGGACAGATGCCCTTGCGAAAATCCCCAAAAGGAGAGATGGTTCTATATGAGGACAATTCTTGTGGGTCGGGTGTCTTGGTTTGTTGGTTTTGTGGCCTTGCCGTCATCCGTATGTTTCGGATCAGAAAAGGTGGAATTCTTTGAGTCTCGTATCCGGCCGATTCTGGCTCAGGAATGCTACGAGTGTCACTCTGAGCGGCACAAGGCAAAAGGCGGTCTGCTGCTGGACAGTCGCCCGGGCATAGAGGCTGGCGGCGACACGGGACCTTCCATTGTTCCTGGAGATGCGGAAGCTAGTTTCCTCTACCAGACGATTATGCACCACGTCGATGACGAGGACATGCGCATGCCCAAGCAGGGGGCCAAGCTGGAGAATTCTGTCCTGGCTGACTTTAAAAAGTGGATTGATGACGGGGCTGTCGATCCTCGCAACACCGCGCCGAGCGATGAGGAACTGGCGGCCGACACTGACTGGGATGCGATTGCCGCTCGGCGGGCGCAGCATTGGAGTTTCCAGCCAATTGCAGATGTCGATGTTCCCGAGGCAAGCGCCGGTAAAACTGTGATTGATTCCTTTTTAGATCAGGCTCGGTCCGATAACGGCCTCACCGTCGGCCCGCTAGCGGATCGCTGGGCAGTGCTGCGCCGTCTCCATTTCGTTCTAACGGGTTTATCGCCAACGGCCGATGAGCAGGAAGTGTTCAGCAGCATGTGGGATGAGAGCGGCCGTCAGGTAGCCGTGGAGCGCACCGTTGACAAGCTGCTGGCAAGCCCCCGTTTCGGTGAGCGGTGGGGGCAGCACTGGTTGGACTGGTATCGGTTCACGGAAGGTAATGGGGGGCAGAATGACCCAGAAATTGAGAACGCTCATGAGTATCGCAGCTATATCATTCGCGCACTGAATGAGAATGTTCCCTACGACCGGTTGGTCAAAGAGCAGATAGCGGGGGACCTTCTTCCCGAGCCACGCTTGAGCTCGGATGGAAAGTTAAACGAGTCGATAATCGGTTTGGCGCAACTTCGTTTCGTTGAGCACGGATTCTTTCCCGTCGATGCCCTAGATGAGAAGGTGAAGTTTACGGACAATCAGGTTGACGTCATTACCAAAGCAACAATGGGGCTTACTGTGTCGTGTGCTCGTTGTCATGATCACAAGTTTGATGCGGTGAGCCATGATGACTATCACGCCATCTTCGGTGTGCTTGCTAGCTCCAACCCTAGCCATCGACCGCTTATGGCTGGGGACCAACTTGAAAGCAGCCGAGCTTCCTTGCGCGATCATCGCAACCAGCTCTCGTCGGCCCTGAAGTTGCAGTGGATTGCTGAGGTCCAGAAGCCAGGCTTCACAGAGCACCTGAAAACCTTTGCGTCCGGCTATCAAAAACTACCGCAGAAGAGCGCCGATAAAGGTCACTTCGAAGATCATCTCGTCCTAAAGCGCGAGGATGCTCTCCATCTTTTGACAGAGGCGAAAGGGAAGACTGATTTTGAGCAGCTTTTCAAGCAGTTCAAAATGCGCGTGACCAAATCGAAGGAGCAAGCGGTAAAAAAGAATGCAGAGATGACCGTGGAGTTATTCGACTTTCGCCGCGGCATACCCGATGGGTGGTATTCGCGTGACGGTTCTCTCAGCTTCGTCGCGCCGGGGGAATTGGGAATAGGGGTCAGAGAGGGTGAGGTAGTCACTAGCATCCTGCCGTCGGGCGTAATGTCTCACGGTGAAACGTCCCTCGAACAGGCATCCCTATTCTCACCAAAGTTCACCTTCGAGAGTGGAGCCATCTCCGCTACGTGGGCTGGCGATGGTTTCGCTCAGTTTCGGACAGTCGTTCAGAACTTTCCGCTCGTTGGGTTTGCCTATAAAGGCGGAGCTTCAGCGCTCGGTGGAATGAGAACGATACTGAGCGCGGACATGGATTATTGGAAGGGGCAACGAGCTCACTTCCAACTGAATACAAGGCGATTGGCTCCATCCGCTGTTATGGGCCCTTTCATACTCGGCAAGAGGGAGCGCTACGACAACAAGCCGCAGAAGTATGGTTCCTGGTTTCACGTAAGCGAGGTCCGGCTTCTCCGTGGTGACAAAGATCGGTTGTTGCCGTTTGATTTCTCAAGCGAAGTCCTCCTGGATCTAGAGCTGTCCGAGAATAGCCTCGATGGACTAGCGAGTTTGCTACAAGAAGCAGCTCTTGATGCTCTGCGGCGATGGCAGACAGATGGTTTCTCAGATGTCGATGCTCTCTTTCTTACTG
>JAHDFZ010000114.1:9071-11596 GCA_020627905.1 Verrucomicrobiota bacterium | reverse complement strand
TCCTTCCGGAGGCAGGGGCTCCTGTCCCTGCTTCTAATCTAGCTCGGTGCGCTGGGCTTTTGCGCCATGGCAGCGGATGGACGACTAGAACCTTCTTCGCCGTAGCTTCTAAGGTCTTGAAGTCCTCTCTCCATGCCCTGCATTGCGCCAGTAGGCTATGACCAAATTTCATTGACGGCAGGCATGGTGATTTGGCACTCTCGTGGCCAATGTTGCAGAACGGGAGAGTCGACAGAGATCCGGGTATAGCCCCCTTTCCACTCGCTTTGTCAGTAGCCTGTGAGCAAACGATTTGTAACAGATTGATAAGCTAGCGTTATACCACTTCTACTTAGATAAATGAAACTCGATCTATCCTTTCGTCTTTTCCGGCGCCTCGCCATCGTTGCTATTTTTGCGATCCTGCCGATGAGCGTGTCTGCACGCACATGGACGAGCACCGACGGGAAAACATTAGAAGCCACCTTCGTCGCTAACGAAGGGGATTCGGTTCAGTTGCGACTGGCCAACGGGAACGTCATCGCTGTGCCTAAGGACCGCTTTATCAAAGCAGACCAGGAAGCCGCTGAAAGGTTCGAGTTTGTGGGAGACGACACTGTTACAAAGCAGGCAGCTCGGCAGATCGACAATCTACTAGCGGTTGGTTTAAAAAAGAACGGGTTCAATTCTTTCAATGATCCCCTCCCCGATGATCTCTTCGTCCGTCGCGTATATCTGGACATCGTCGGTCGCATCCCGACACGGGAGGAGTTCATGAAATTCGCGGAAAGCGCCCGCTCGGATAAACGGGAGGCGCTCATCGATGAGCTACTGGCTTCGCCTGGCTATGCCTCGCACATGTTCAACTACTTCGCCGACATGTATCGCGTCCATGACACGGAGATGGCACGAACGATCGGGAATGGAATTTCCTTTGAAACCTACACGAACTGGTGGCGGCAGAGTATGGAGGAAAACAAGCCGTATGATCAGATCGTCACTGAGATGATCACAGCGACAGGCAATCTCGGTCAGAATCCGGCCTCCGGCTTCATTCTGCGCGACACGGGGATGGAGTTTGATGCCTTCGCAAACTTTTCTCAGACCCTGTTGGGTATCGATATTTCATGCGCACAGTGCCACGACCACCCCTTTGAGGATTGGACGCAAATGGATTTCTACCAGATGGCAGCTTTCTTCGGGAATACTCAGCGTCGGCCGAACTACCGCACGAATCGCATGATGATGTCAGCTGGGAAAGATACCATCCCGAACGCTCCCGCTGGATGGACAGCACGTTTCGAGAAATGGGCTGCGGAGAATCATGGATACGAGAAAGGCAACCGTAATCGCGAGCACCTTTGGGTTCGTGATTACCTGGGATCCCTCGCTCTGAACGTTTACGACAACGAGAACCTTGAAACTCTGCTGCCTTACGACTTCCGCGGTAAAGGCGGAGATCCCAATGAACCAGTGCGTCCGGCCACTTTAGTTGGAGGCCCAGCAAAAATGGGTGGAAAAATCACCCGTCGCGATGCCTTGGCCCGCTGGCTGACGGATGCGGAGAATCCCCGATTCGCTCTTAACATCGCGAACCGCATGTGGAGCCGCGCCTTCGGCCGCGCGCTCGTGGAGCCTGTCACAGATTTCAGCGACGATATGCTCAGTCGCGTTGACCAGCAGGACACTCTGAAGTTCGTCACCTCCCACATGAAGCGTGTGAACTATGACCTGCGCGAATTTATGCGTTCGCTCTACTACACACGAGCCTATCAGTCCATCTCCAGCAGTGAGGAACCAGACTGGGCCGATTCCTATTACTTCCAGGGACCAATTCTTAGACGGATGCGGGCCGAACAAGTCTGGGACTCTCTGATGCTACTCTCTGAGGGCCCTGAAATCGATGAACGTTCAGGTGGTGATGGCCTGATCGTTCAAGCCGCTCTTGATATTGACTTCGAGAATGAAACTTTCGAGCAGGTGTGGGCGAAGCAAGAGGCCTACAATAACGTTCGAGGCAGAAATTATGGAGTCACACGCCTCCTTGAGCCGGGGACTCTCGAGTTCGAATCGACGAAGAGAGAGCGGCTCCGAGCCTCTGAGATGAAGCAGCCTCTCGGCGGTGATTTGCTAGCTACATTCGGCCAGTCTGAAAGGATCATTACAGACCAGCACGATTTCGATGGTTCAGTCCCACAAGTTTTAGCCTTGATGAACGGCAACGTTACAAAACAGATGACAGGCAAGTCTTCTACGATCGTCGAGGACGTATCCCAGTTCGATGGTCCGGACGACCAAGTGAGAGGGGTGTTTTTCACGATCCTCAGCCGCTACCCGACTAAAGAGGAGCTGAAACTAGGGATGAGCATGGTCGAGGACTTCGGTGATGATGGGATCAGCGATCTCGCCTGGGCCCTTCTCAACAGCCCGGAATTTCTTTTCGTCCAATAGCCCCCCAAACCAGATATAGATATGAAGCACATCGCAGAACTTGCCGAACGTAACGACTTGGATCGGCGTCGTTTTATGGAGCTGTCCGCTCGCTA
>JAHDFZ010000114.1:0-9061 GCA_020627905.1 Verrucomicrobiota bacterium | reverse complement strand
CTATGCCCTGGGAGTCGGATTAGGGATCCCTTTCGTAGACTCCTTCCTAAATGGAGCTGCGGCCCAATCCTCCGGAGGAAAGGCTAAGAATCTCATCTACATCTACCTCTCCGGCGGGATGACTCACCTGGATTCATTCAATGCGAAGCAGGGCGATGTCATGGGCAAAACAGAGGTCCTGCAGACTGAAGTAGACGCCATGAAGTTCGGCATGCACATGAAAGGTCTGGCGAAAATCGCGGACAAGCTCGGTGTCATCAACTCAATGTCATCCACCCAGGGAGCACATGAGCAGGGGCAATACATCATGCGCACTGGTTACAACAAGCGCGCAACAATCGTGCACCCCACCATGGGCCCTTTTGCCGAGAGGCTCCTCGGCAAGCGCAACGAGGTGCTTCCTGATTCCGTGTTGATCGGTCGTGGAACATCGAACGCCGGCTTTCTGCCGCCATCCATGAGTCCGCTCCCGATCAACGATCCGACAGGTGGCGTGCCGAACACGACTGTATCAGTCAGTGATGAGCGCTTTGAGAGACGTATGGCCATGGCATCGAGCCTGGGCAAGTCATTTACCAGCAAGTTTCAATACAGTGGCTCGGAGTCCTATGTCGAATACTACGACCAGGCGACTAAACTCCTCAAAAGCGACGAACTGAATGCTTTCGACATCAGTAATGAGCCAAATCGAGCCGAATACGGTGAGCATCGCCTCGGACAAGGGTGTCTGCTTGCTAGAAAGCTGGTTGAAAACGGTGTTCGCGTTGTCGAGGTCGTAGATGGTGGCTGGGATATGCATGTCGACATCGATCAGCGCACAGAGGATAAGCTTGCGAAAATGGACGAGGCGGTTTCAACTCTGATCAATGACCTTGCCGCTCGGAATCTTCTGGATTCTACAATGGTTGTCGTCGGGACCGAGTTCGGCCGGACCCCGGATATCAACGCCGACGGTGGGCGCGATCACTTCCCTGCAGCCTACTCGACTATGTTGGCTGGCGGCGGCGTCAAGGGAGGCACCGTGATCGGTGAAACGAATAAACAGGGTAAGAAAGTCATCGACCGCCCTGTTTCTCCTGAGGATTTCATCGCTACCGTCGGCTATGGGATGGGGATTAATCTGGAAGAGGTCATTTACTCGCCAAGCCAGCGCCCGTTTGTTTTCGGTAACCACGGTAAACCGGTTACTGATTTGTTTGGTTAGGGTAAACCCGCTGGGGCTAGTGACCTTCGCTTCCGCCTAGGAGACCGTTGAAAAACTAGGTGAGCGATGAATGCAACCCTGTTTTCGGCTGGCAAGGCGCGAGGAGCGATGGTAGCCATAGCTACCTGAGCGACGAGGAACGCAGCCAGACGGAATCAGGGCTGCAGCAGCCCTGAGGGTGAGAGCACCCACCTCCTCTCCAGCTGTATTGAAATCAGAACTCATGTCGTCTCTCATCATCGTTTGCATAGTTTTGCAACGGTTTCCTAGGACTGAAGTCCCACCTCTATAGTAGGGCTCGGATCTAGTGGGTAGGGGTGAATAGACTCGCGACTGCCGTTCGGACTGGTTTCTAGGCACCTTCTAGAGTTTCCGGATCCCCTTCCCCCCGGGCTCGAGAGAAATTTTCTTTTTTTTGTAGAGGCCTCCAAGCGCTTGTTTGAAGGCCTTTTTGCTGACGCCGAACGCCTCGCGGATCTCTGCTGGTTCGCTCTTATCCCCGAGTGGCAGAAAGCCGTCGTTCTGATCGAGCGCTTCCATGATCTCCTCGTGCAGCGCCTGAGCCTGCTCGCCTCTTGACGGATTCAGACTTAGGTCGAGGCCTCCATCCTGTCTCACCTTCTTGACGTAGGCAGTCAGACGTTCTCCCCGCTCAGGAGGCTCGGGAAACTCATTGTGGTAGAGCAAACCTTGAGACCGATCATTGACGATGGCATTCCACCCGAGCGGTGTTTTGTGATACAGGAGGGCATCCACTTCGTCTCCGATAGAAAGGCCCTGAGAATCCTTTTTCACGAAGCGCTTCAGTCGCATGGAGGCTACGAGGCGCTGAGTCTTGCTATCGATCAGGACATAAACGAGCACTTTGTCACCGGGACTTGGTCGCTCAGTTTGCTCGCGAAAGGGCAGGAGCAGGTCCTTAGTCAGTCCCCACGACAGGAAGGCACCGATTTTCGGGTTCACCTCTGCTACATCCAGCATGGCGAACTGGCCCCGCTCAACCGTAGGAATCTCGGATGTCGCTATCAAGCGATCCTCCGAATCGCGATAGACAAAAACTTCCAGCTCGTCTCCCTGCTCCAGGTCCTCTGGGACAAACTTGGCTGGAACGAGGATTTCACCCAGCTCCCCTCCATCGACCATAAAGCCGACGTCAGTTTCCCGAGTGAGAACAAGCGAGCTAGTGCGCCCAATGAGGGCATCAGATTCCATACTTATCACCTACCGCCATGTGCGCCCTCGCGCAAGCGGCGAGCATTCACGGCAGAGACGAGACGATCAATCATCGCCGAAAGCCTCTTTGAAGCGATTCCGAATAATGATCGTCTGCCCGTCCTCATCATCCCAGACCATCCGATTCATTACAACAGGGTTACTCTTGTATTCAGCTATAATCTCGTCCAGGTGTTTCACTCGAATCCAAATCCCGACAATTGAATCACCTGCGCGATCGCCCTCTCCTTTCGTTGGATCCCAACGGTAAGAGTCCAGCGTAACTGGCGGCGTATCGAACTCGATCTCATCGTTGTATTCCATCTCTGGAACATCAACTTCCTGCCCCGTCATTCTTCCAGACCCCTTACCGGGGACTACCACATTGCGGCTAACCGCAATCAGATCGTCGTAGATGATACGATATTCCAAGGTCGCACCGATCAACGAGTTGCGCGTTATGTTGGACATTCGAACATTATACCCCCACTTCGTGGCTTTATACGTTTTGAGGTTGAGCGTCAGCTCCGAACTATCAACATACTGCCGACGCACAGCGAAACGGAGTGAGTAATCAACGGCACCGGGATCCTCCAGGATCCATGCCTGAATTTGTTGCTCCGTAAATTCGTCGAACATCGAGATCGGCACGATGAACTCCTTCTCATCTGCCACTCGTCGTATTTTGACCTGATCCCCATGGGCGGAGACCAGAAAGGCCTGCATCTCAACACCTGCTTCGTTGCGCAGAGTCCATGCTCCGATCGCCGCAGCGCTAGCTTCAGGGTTCAACTCAGGTGGAGCTAGGTTGGGCTCCGGCTCTTCCTTATTTTCTGAACGAGCTGCTTTCTTCGTGACCTTAGGCTTGGCTACCTTTTTTTCCTCAGCTTTCTCCGCTTCCACTTTCTTCTTCGGAGTCTTCGTTTCAGACTTTTGCAGATCAGGTCCCTGCTTCAATTTTGCGTTCTTAGCAGCGGGTTCGGAATAAGCTGGTGTGAGGCCCAGCACACAGAAGGATAAGAGCAGCGCAGAAACTGCCGTCTTTCGGAGATGTAGGAATGCAGAGGCAGCAGGGGGGGGAGCTGATTCGGCAAAGTTCATAAGTGCTTAAGTGATATAAAGTAAGGAAAACAGCTCCACAAGGCAATTGCTGGTAAACGTATCACGCATTTAAGGATCTTAAGTGGCTGATGAAAGAGAATGTTGAGAACTGGCTGAAATTCGGTTGATCTTATCGGCTAGCTACTCGAACAAGCGGAGTGTCTCCGGCGGCTTTGGCGCCCACGCTCTGCCAAGAATCACGTGTGAGCATCAAGCATGCCAGCAAATGTTTCATTCATGAAAGAATCTGACCTTACCATCGCGGCCGAAACAAAACGTCGCAGGACTTTCGCCATCATCTCTCACCCGGATGCGGGAAAGACAACTCTGACGGAGAAGCTTCTGCTCTACGGGGGCGCCATCCATCTGGCTGGATCGGTGACGTCGCGTAAGAACCAGAACGCCACTGCTTCTGACTGGATGGACATGGAGAAACAGCGCGGGATCTCGATCTCATCCACGGTGCTGCAGTTCGATTATGAGGGATTCTGCGTGAATCTGCTCGATACCCCCGGTCACCACGACTTCTCTGAGGACACCTACCGTGTGCTTTCCGCTGTGGACGCCGCCGTAATGGTCATTGATGCCGGTAAAGGGATCGAGCCGCAGACTCTGAAGCTGTTCGAAGTCTGCCGCCGCCGGGGAGTGCCTATTTTCGTTTTCATCAATAAACTGGATCGTCCCTCGCAACCTCCGCTTGAGCTGCTGGATGAGCTGGAGCGCGTGCTTGAGCTACCGCCAGTGCCCATGAACTGGCCGATCGGTGACGGCCCTCGATTTCGGGGGATCTATGATCTGGAGGAAAATCAGCTCCACCTCTTCGAGCGAACACCGCACGGATCCTTTCAGGCCCCCGTCGAAGTGGGGGGAATCGACGACCCGGAGCTGAAGAATCTTATCGATGAGGAAGTCTATGAGGCAGCCCGCCAGGATATCGACCTTCTGGAGGCTGTGACCGAGCCGCTTAATGAGGAAAAGCTGAGAGCCGGTGAGCAGATGCCCGTATTTTTCGGTTCTGCGATGAACAATTTCGGTGTGCAGCTCATGCTGGAGCGCTTTCTTGCATTAGCTCCTGAGCCCGCTGGACGCGAGAGCAAGGGCGAGTTGATTAAGCCAGCAGAGAACCCCTTCTTTTGTCTTCAAAATCCAGGCGAATATGAATCCACGGCATCGCGACCGAGCCGTCTACGTGCGCGTGGTCTCAGGAGAGTTTGAGAGGGATATGCAGGTCATCGACTCCCGATCCGGGAAAAAGGTTCGGCTCGGAAATGCTCAAAAGCTCTTCGGTCAGGAGCGAACCACTCTCGACAACGCCTACCCGGGCGATATCCTCGCACTAGTCGGGAATTATGACTTCCTCATCGGTGACACCTTGTCGCTGGATAAAAACATTCTCTTCGAGGAGCTGCCCCGCTTTCAGCCAGAGTGTTTCGCCTACATCGTCAATCTCGATACGAGTAACATCAAACGCTACCGCGCTGGCGTGGAGCAGCTGCTCAAAGAAGGCGTTGCACAGAGTTATGATGTCCACAATGCCGCTCAGCGCATTCCTCTACTCGGAGCGGTCGGCCCGCTTCAGTTCGAAGTGTTCAAGGCACGGCTGGAAAACGAATACAACGTCACCTGCCGACTCGATACCTGTAGCTGGTCCTGCGTGCGCTGGATCCGCCGGGACGAAGAGAGCTTAAGCCTCAATGAGACGGCAGCTCCAGAGCTTGTCCTTCCATCAGGTTGCAATCTGGCCCGCGATCAGGACGGCTACTGGGTCGTGCTCCTCCCGGCGGATTATCTGGTGGATATCCTTGTCAGCCGGAATGAGGACTGGGTTTTTGATAAGCTTCCGGTCGTTCGTTGATGCCGGCGATCGTTTGAAATCTGACTCACATGTCACGCATCACGCCAGCTTCCTGGATCTCGATTCTTCGGATCGCTCTGGCGCCCGTCTTCTTCGGACTTGCGTGGGAGTTTGGGAAAGAGCTCTCTCATGGGAATCAGGTCGAGCTCATCCGATTTCTCGCGCTGACCGTCTTTGCCGTCGCATCTCTCAGCGACGCTCTTGATGGATTTGTTGCACGGAGGTGGAATCAAGTTTCCCGCCTGGGGACGGCTCTGGATCCGGTTGGTGACAAGCTGCTGCATCTGGCTGCCATGATCGTGTTTGTGGTGCATCCATGGTCGTATGAGATTCATTTTGCTTATGCGCTGCTGACAGTGCTGCGAGACGTTTTGATCATCGTGGGATTTCTGATTTTGCTCAAGGTCGGGCGCGTTTCCCATCTTAAGCCCTCTGTCTGGAGTAAAGTGACGACCATTCTGCAGATCGTGCTGCTCGTTTGGGTTTTGCTGACGCCTCCTGGGAGCAGGCCTTTTGCTGTTGCCTTTGAGGTGTATCTCTACATGACAGCGCTGGCGACGCTCGTTTCGTCTCTGGTGTATGCGAGAGTTCTGGTGAGGGCGCTGCGGTGAGGCTTTCGCCGCATGACAGCTGGTGGACGGCTACAAGCGGTCCCTCCGAAGGCTGGGGCTCCTGTCCCCTACGAGCTGGGCATATTGTGATGCCTTCACAGAAACTCCTCGGTGATCTTTCAAGAGAAAGCGCCAGAGCTTATCAGCATCTTTGGTGATCCCTATTCGCCTGTCGGCGACAATGTTGCAGTGATTCATGTCCGCCCCTGGCTCTCGCGTGATCGCCACTCCATCCCGATCCCAAGTCAATGAGGCACCATGAAGCTCGGGACCCATCCCCATTGCCTGAGTCAGTTTTGCAGGACCTGAGCAAAGTTCCTGTAGGCGCTCTCGATTGCGGCGCTTCTTCATCTCGGCCAGGCCTTCCAGTGGCTCGATGGCACGAATGAGGATGAAACCGGATTCTCCAGTTTTCTCATCTTTCGTCAGAATATTCAGTAACCAGTGAATGCCGTAGTTCAGATAGATGTAGAGAGCTCCCTCCTGATGCTCCCGAGCAAAGGCGCGCGCCCCTTTCCTGTAAAACAAATGACAGGCTGCGTCTCCGATCTCCCGATACGCCTCGGTCTCGATGATGAGACCGGAGCATTCGCGATACGACAAAGTGCAACCCAGAAGCTCCTGAGCCAACCTCACGGGATCTCCCTGAAAAGACGGATTCATACTCCGCAGGTTACGTTCACGAGCGCGCGAGCTATCGATCCCTTTCGTATTTGCTAGCTGACCGCTGACTGCGCTTGTGCTATGGCTATCTCGCCACCCCTAGTTTTTTTCCATGAGTTCCCCCATCCGACTATTCATCACCGGAGGCTCCGGCCAGGTAGGACTCTCTGTCATCAAAGCAGCACGAGAGCGTGGGATCACAAAAATCGTCTCCATGTCTCGCGGTGCCTCATCGGCTGCGCTGGCACAGGCGGCCGGTGCAGAGACCGTGTTGCTCGATGTCCGGAACAGCGATGCGTGTCGTCAGTCACTCAGTGACCACGAGATCACTCACATTGTCCATGCAGCCGGAGCGCGCACGCGTGCGAGCGAGGCGAGCATCCTCGAAGCCTATGCTGCAAATGTCCGGGGCACAGAGTCGATCCTCATGGCAGCGAAAGGCACTGCTACCGTAAAACGCTTCCTTCATCTCAGTTCTGCTGCCTACTTTGGCCAGCGCGCGGATCTCTGCTCGGAGACGACACCCGGGGCACCGACAGGAAACTACGGGCTCTCCAAGCATGCATCAGAACTCGCTGTCCGCGCTTTGCTAACAGACTCAGGTATCACGGGGATGATCATTAGGCCGGGCTTTATTCTCGGAGCCGAAAAGAACGATCATCTCAGCAACACTCGCTTCTTCGAAATCGTCAAAACCGCCCTCTCCCAGCAGCAGGTCGAAGTAGCCCTCCCTAGAGACTTCCAGTTTCACGAGCTTTCCCGACTCGGGTATCACCTGGTAGATATGCTAGTGAGCGAGACCGATGATGAGGTCTGCACCTTTATTCCACCTGGGAGACCGACCAGCATCGGCGAGATTGCCATGACGCTCACCGAGATCTTCTCTTCGCTTGGAATGCGCCGGTCCTTTCAGCCAGCCCCGCAGGCCGTTACGCACTTACCGGAGCGCCTCGATGACTCGGCCTATCGCGCGGCATTCAGCGAGATCCATGACTTTGATCTTCACACTCTGCTTTCCGACTACGTTGCGGCTGTTCGAGAGAGCCTATCGGAGTAATCCACAAAAAAGCCGCAGCTCTTTTCTGAGCAGCGGCTTCTAAGAAAAACCGGAGGGCGTTTCCGCCCTCTGCTTATGCCTCGCGAGGAGATAGCTCTGCGTCTGCTTCGTCAGAGCGCTCAGCCATCGCAGCCTTGCGGCTCATCTTTACGCGGCCACGCTCATCGACGCCGATGCACTTGGCAGTAACAACATCGCCAACTTTAACGATATCTTCCACCTTCTCGACACGGAAGTCAGCAAGCTCAGAGATGTGGATCATGCCGTCCTTACCAGGAAGCACCTGCATGAATGCACCGAAGTTTGTCGTGCCGACGACTTGACCTTCGTAGATCTTACCGACCTCGATCTCAGCTGTCGTGCGCTTCACCAGCTCAATCGCACGGTTGAGAGCCTCGCCATGAGCTGCATAGATGCGGACCGTGCCGTCGTCTTCGATGTTGATCTCAGCCCCAGTCTCCGCCTGGATTCCTTTGATGTTCTTACCACCAGGTCCGATGAGCTCACCGATCTTGCTCGGATCGATGTTGAAGCTCTCGATGCGTGGAGCGTGATCACTGAGCCCAGCAGGAGCGCCGATGGCGGCATTCATGACGTCGAGCACGTCCATGCGGCCCTTCATCGCCTTATCAACACCTTCGAAGAGGATGTCGAGAGGGATACCCGGCAGCTTAAGATCGAGCTGGAAGCCTGTGACACCGGAAGTCGTTCCACAGAGTTTGAAGTCCATGTCGCCGAAGAAGTCTTCACTACCGATGATGTCGAGCATCGTCACGTAGCGCTTCATGTCGTCGCCTTCAAACTCAGTCACAAGGCCGCAGGAGATACCAGCTACAGGAGCCTTGAGAGGCACGCCGGCATCATAGAGAGCCATAGAGCCTGAGCAGACAGATGCCATGGAGGTAGAGCCGTTGGACTCCATCACCTCACTGGAAACACGAATCGCGTAAGGGAAGTCTGCCTCATCAGGAATGACAGGAAGAATCGAGCGCTCAGCGAGAGCACCGTGACCGATCTCACGACGGTTCATGCCACCCATGCGGCCGGTTTCACCGACGGAGAATGGAGGGAAGTTGTAGTGAAGGATGAAACGCTTCGTGTCCTCACCACCGGCGTAGTTGTCCAGATACTGGCACTCATCTGGTGGAGCCAGTGTGGCAACCGCAAGAGCCTGTGTTTCACCACGGGCGAAGAGCGCCGTGCCGTGTGTGCGAGGCAGCAGATCTGTCTCAGCGCTCAGCGGGCGGATGGTGTTGATATCACGACCGTCGCAGCGCTGGCCTTTCTCAAGGATGCTGATGCGGAAGGCTTTCTTCTGCAGATAGTCGAATGGAGATCTAGAAAGAACCAGCCTCATG
>JAHDFZ010000113.1 GCA_020627905.1 Verrucomicrobiota bacterium | reverse complement strand
ATCACTCGCTGCCGGAGAGTCCGAGCTCGCCACTTTCACCTACACCGTGGAGACGATCGATGGAGATACCGTTACCGAGACCGCCACAGTCACGGTGCTTGGCCTCAATGATACCCCACTACCGGAAGACGATAACTCGCTCACAGCGGAGGACACACCGATCAACATCGATGTCCTCGCCAATGACAATGATCCTGACGGCGACACGCTGACTTTCGCCAGTATCGCGACAGACCCCGCAAACGGGAGTGTCGTCATCGAGGCAGATGGCACCGTCACCTACACCCCTGACCCTGATTTCAACGGTGTGGACACCTTTGTCTACCTGGTAGACGACGGAAACGGTGGATCCGCTACTGCCACTGCTACCGTCACAGTCACTCCAGTGAATGATGACCCAGTTCTAGCTCCTGATGAGTTGATCACCTTTGAAAACGCTGGCGTTGTGGGGAACGCGATCGCCAACGATCAGGATGTCGACTCCTCCCTCCTCACCATCACTCAGATCAACGGCACAAATGTCGGCCCGAATGACCCGATCAGCCTGGCTAACGGGGCGATCGTTCGAATCCTATCTGACGGATCAGTCTACTTCGACCCGAACGGCAAATATGGTCTGCTGGAGGACGGCGAGTCGGCGACCGCAAGCTTCACCTACACCGCGGTGGACGGAAACGGAGGCTCCGGCGTCGAAACAGTCACCGTCACCATCAATGGTATCTCTGGTATCCCGGAGCCTGCCGGTGCTTACCAGGTGGCTTCCGGTCAGCTGCGGGAGATCGTTATCGACCCTGATACCGAATCCGCTGTGTTCTCAAACGTGGGTTCGAATCTCGGCATCAGCTACAACTCGATCGGCTACAATCCGGTCGACGGATTGATCTATGCTGTCTCTCGATCGAACAATACGTCATTAGGGTTCTCAAATTTTGACTTATTCACGATTGATCCTTTCACGGGGCAGGCTGTGAGCAACCTGGGTGGCGTGACCAATGACCAGGGAGAGTTGATTGGTTCGTTCTACGGCGTCATCGACCCGAACAGCAACGTCTGGTGGCTGGGCGGACCGAGAGATTCGAATAACAACAATCTATATGCCGTAGATCTCGATACGCTGACCGTGGTTGACGCAGTGAATGCGGCCCAAACAGCCGATATCGGCATCGCTGCTGATGGCTCCATCTGGGGTGTCAGCGGGACACGTTCCTTCCGGTATGATCCGGCGACAGGGACAAACACACAGTTCAACCACGACGCGGTCAACGCAGCAGGGAATCCTACCAGCATTTCCGCAGGTAGTGTTTTCTCGGATGTGAATGGAAATATCCAGCTCACGGATAACGGAGGAAAAGGACTCTATTCGCTTGATACCACGACTGGCAAGCTCACACGTATCTCAGATGCTCCGGGCAGTAACAACAACGATGGAGCCGGCACCACAGGCCTCCTGCCCTCTGCCCAGCCATTCCTATTCCTCGATAAGAACGGCAGCACCGGGGTGAATGATCCTAACGATGCTATCGTCTTCTACGATGGCTCTACCCCGGTATCGATTGCGGACATCGACATCGCCACAGCCGACGTCGATGGCGACTTCCTCCAATCCGCTGTCGCCGTGCTGACAAACCCTGTCGCCGGAGATACTCTTGGGTTCGGCGCTCTGCCAGCCGGCATCACAGGCAGTCTCTCCCCCGACGGGACGACTGTCACCCTGACAGGCGTCGCCTCACAAACAGACTACGAAGCAGCTGTCGCAGCCATTACCTTCGAGAACACGGGCAGCGCTACTGTCCTCCCTTTCCCTCGGATCATCGAGGCTCGCATCACTGATGTCGATGGCAATGAAAGCCCGGCAGCGCGATCGACCGTGCTCATCGATGACGGGTCTCTTGTCATTCCCGGATTGCCACCAGGCGTTCCACCAGTCGTCTTCGATCTAGATGGAGACGGCGTTGAGTTCGCCTCGATCGAGGACGGGATCCAGATCGATGTCGATGGAGACGGAGTCAAAGAACAAACCGCCTGGGCGGCTCAGGATGACGCCGTGCTCGTCTACGACGAAAATGGCAACGGCGTCGTCGATGGCCGTGCGGAGTTTGTGTTTGCCGACTACAGCGATGAGATCGGCGCCACCGACCTGGAGGGTCTTGCTGCCGGGTTCGACACGAATCAGGATCAGGTATTTTCTGAGGAAGATGCCGAATGGGGAAGCTTTTTTCTCTGGCAGGACGCGAACGAAGATGGCATCAGTCAGGACGATGAACTGATCTCCCTCACCGACTTTGGTGTGGCAGCCATCGAGCTGGAGAATGATAGCCAGGGCTACCAGGCTGCAAATGGTGATGTGCAGGTCTTTGGCGAAGCCGCTGCCATCCTGACCGATGGCAGCTCGCTGACGATTGCTGACGCCAGCTTTCAGTTCGAAGAACTCCTTCAAAATGACGATGAAGTGCTTCCAGACAGTTTGCCGAACGCTGAGCTCACTCTTGATGAAATCACTTCAAATGTGTCAACGGATGACGCCCTTGGTGAAATCGAAGCAGGTGAATTTGCCCCTGTATCGATATCCACCGACAGCGATCTCGCGGCAGAAGCATGATCGCCCCGAAATAAGCAAAAAATAGTGAGACAAAAGCAGTCCAGCATTGAGACACACCCGTAACATCGGGCGTGGAGAGATCCACAAAGCGGTTCCTAAAGGGCCCACCTTCGGGTGGGTCCTTTTTGCGTTCTAGTAACGGTATGTCCCGAGAGAACCGCTCTACCTGACAGCCCTGTGAAAATTTCGGTCTCACAAATTTGTAACAGTCGACTCTTAGGCGTTTATCCTCATGCCTGATGGGCCTTGCAGAGTCGCTGAGAGGTCTAGCGCGAATCAATCTCTCCCGTCTTTGGCACAGGTTAAGCTATCCTTAACATGGCGCATATGCGCCACCCAGGAACCTGCGCATCGCGGGGCCTTTAACAACCACCACCATATCGAAATGAAATACGGATACCTGCTAGACATGGACGGAGTCATCTATCGCGGCAAAGAGCTGATCCCGGGGGCGAAAGCTTTCATTCAGCGTCTCCGTGATACAGACACCCGCTTCCTTTTTCTGACAAACAACAGTCAGCGCACTTGCCGCGACGTAGCGATGAAGCTCACACGTTTGGGAATCAACGCCACCGAGCGTGATATCTTCACCTGCAGCATGGCGACGGCTCGTTTCGTGGCCCAGCAGCGCCCTGGGGGCTCCGCTTATGTCATCGGTGAAGGAGGCCTGCTTCATGCCCTTCACCGCAATGGTTACTCCGTAGTCGATGATGACCCGGACTACGTAATCGTCGGCGAGGGCCGGACCATGACGTTCGAAATGATCGAAAAAGCAACGAGGCTCGTTGCCAATGGGGCGAGACTGATCGCTACCAACCTCGATCCCAGTTGTCCGACAGATTCCGGCATCCGACCGGGGTGTGGAGCGATCGTTGCCATGATCGAGAGCGCGACTGGGAAAAAGGCCTTCTCCGTCGGCAAGCCCAGCCCCATCATGATGAGAGCAGCGCGGAAGCAGCTGGGTCTGACCGCTGAAGAGTGCGTCATGGTCGGCGACACCATGGAGACCGACATCCTCGGAGGTGTAGGTCTCGGTTACCGCACGGTGCTGGTGATGTCAGGAGGCACCAAAAAAGAGGATCTGGATAAGTTCGCCTATGCGCCGGACATGGTTATCAACAGCGTGGCGGACATCTCTGAGAGGATTAATTTCCCCGAACGAATCAACTCCCTCACGACAGCCCCGATCCAGACGATTCCACACAAGCCTGCGATCGCTCAGTAGGCGCAAACATCAACGGCCTCTCAAGAGCTCAGGGGATCTCTCATATGGAGGGATCCCTTTTTTTGTCAGAGGCTGTGCATGCATGCGCTACGGCGACCCAGTTGACTTTTGATAGCGCTGATTATGGTAAGCGCCCATAACGTTCCTTGAGATCATGTCAAAAACTTCACCGTCCACCCCTAACAACAGCGATGCCTCGGGCACCATCTGCCTGGTCGCCAGTCGGTATAATTCGGAATACACAGACGCACTTGTCGCATCTGCGCAGGAAACAATTGCGAAACTGGCACCAGATCTCGCTGTGGAGGTCACTCGTGTCCCGGGCGCGTTCGAAATCCCTGTAGTTGTCGAGGCTCTCGCCATCCGCGAGCCTCAGCCTCTAGCGATCATCGGCCTCGGCGTCATCATCCGCGGATCTACCGCCCATGCCGACCTGATCGCCAGCTCCATCACCGACTCCCTGCAGCAGACTGGCGTGACTCACCTCGTTCCGGTCATTCACGAGGTGCTTCTCGTCGAAAACGTGGAGCAGGCCAAAATCCGGACGCTAGGCGATGAACTCAATCGCGGCCGCGAAGCTGCCGAAGCAGCGATCGAAATGATCCAGGTTTTCGAAAATCTTTAATCACCTCCTATCTCCCAAATCCCCTTTCCGCCCCTCCATGAATCATCGACTCCTTTTTACGCTACTGACGACCGTCCTTCTCAGCCATCCATTGCTGTCACAGGATCAGAAACCCAAACCACCGCAAGCACCCGAGACGAGTTGGGTTGACCTCAGTGATTACGAGATCGATGGCCAGGGTTGGGACCCCGTCGAGCTGGAGAGCCGTTATGACCGGTTTCCCGAGAGAGCAAAGCGCATCGTCACCGATAAGGTATGGGCTTTGAGCAAACAGTCCGCAGGATTTGTCTTTCGCTTCACGACCGACTCCGACCGCATCGAGATCAAGGCCACTGTTTCATCCGAGAAGCTGGCTAATCCCAATATGACGGCCATCGGTTCGAGTGGCTTCGACCTATACGGCCTCGACTCAGACAAAAAGTGGCGCTGGGTGGGCGTAACCCGACCAAGCGGCGTTACTCAGCATGAAAAGATCGTCGGCCTCGACGGCTTGAAGCGCTCCTATGCTCTGTATTTCCCGCTTCGCCAATCAGTGACTTCCGTTGAGATCGGTGTAAAGAAAGGGGCTTTCTTCGAGGCACTGCCTCGCCCTGCGAAAAAACCGATCGTTTTTTACGGAACTTCCATCACTCACGGGGCCAGCGCTTCGCGCCCGGGGATGCCACACGTCGCCCAGGTCGGTCGGGCACTCGACTGGCCAGTGATGAATCTCGGCTTCGCCGGGAACGGAAAAATGCACGCTGAGGTTGGCGCTCTCATTGGAGAGCTGACACCGCAGATCCTTGTCATCGACTGCCTTCCCAACATGACGGCCGAACTCGTTGCCGCCAACACGCAGCCACTTGTGAAGCAGCTCCGCAAGCTCCACCCTCAGGTTCCGATTGTTCTCGTCGAGGATCGCACCTTCGACAACGCCTGGATCAAGCCCACCATCCAGCAGGCACACGAAGATCGTCGCGCAGCTCTTCGCTTCGCCTACGACGAGCTGCTTGAGTCAGGAGTCAAAGATCTGCATTACATCACCGGCGAGCAGCTCCTCGGCGAGGACAGCGAGGCGACAACGGACGGATCCCATCCGAGCGACCTCGGATTTGTGCGTCAGGCAGAGGTATTCATCCAGAACCTCAAGCCCCTCCTCCCGCAGGAATAGGAGACTATTGAAAAACTAGGGGTGCGGCCCCCTAAGGGTGAGAGTAGTCACTACGCTCTCAGCCGAGCTGAAGTCGTCACTCACATCGTGTCTCATCGTCGTTTGCATAGTTTCTCAACGGTCTCATAGGCGATTCGCTCAAAACGAGCGAATCACCGCTTTTCACTTGCCGAAACTCTCACGCCATTCGTAGAGTGTTAAAAAACTGCACTTTACATGGCGACTTACATTATTTTCGGCGTTGTAGCGCTCCTCGCGCTCGTTATCCTCGCGATCATCGCGAAATTCATTGGGCTTTGGATCCGGGCTCGTGTCTCGAATGCTCCCGTAGGCCTGATGAACCTCATCGGGATGTGGATCCGAAAGGTCCCCGGATCTCTGATTGTTGACTCCAGGATCACCGCGAAAAAGGCCGGCCTTGATTTCAGCACTGACCAACTGGAGGCCCACTACCTGGCTGGCGGCCATGTCGATGATGTCGTGCTGGCGATGGTGGCTGCCGACAAGGCGAACATCCCGCTCGCCTTCCAGGAAGCCTGTGCCATCGACCTCGCGGTGAAAGGGACTACGAAAACTGTCCTGGAAGCCGTGCGGACATCCATCAACCCCGCAGTCATCGACTGTCCCGGCGGCGGGGCGAAGATCGAAGCCGTGGCGCGAGATGGTATCCAGCTCCGCGCTCGCGCCCGCGTGACCGTCCGCACGAGCCTTGCCGGATTTGTCGGGGGCGCGACGGAGGAGACAATCGTCGCCCGTGTGAACGAGGGTATCGTTACATCGATCGGTTCTGCCGGTTCCCACAAAGACGTGCTGGAGAATCCCGACCACATCTCTAAGCGCGTTCTCGATCGAGGTCTCGATGCCAACACCGCTTTTGAAATCCTTTCCATCGATATTGCCGACGTGGACGTCGGTGAAAACATTGGTGCGTCACTCCAGACCTCCCAGGCTGAGGCTGACAAAAAAGTCGCCCAGGCGAAGGCTGAGGTCCGTCGCGCTGCAGCGGTTGCTACCGAGCAGGAGATGGTCGCCCGCACCCAGGAGATGCGAGCAAAACTCGTTGAAGCTGAAACCCAGGTCCCTATGGCCATGGCAGAAGCCTTCCGCTCCGGAAATCTCGGTGTTATGGACTATGCTCGCTACCGCAACCTAGTCGCCGACACAGACATGCGTGAAAGTGTCGCCAACGACCTTTCAGAGGAAGAGGAGACTGACGAGCAGAAGTAGGCCACCCTTCGTCTTTCGCTGTAGAACCTGCCTTTCGAAGAACAGAAATGGAGCGCGATATCCCATGGGTCTACGTGATCATGGTCGCGCTTGTGTTCCTGAATTGGCTTTTTCAGCGGATCAAGGAGGTAGCAGCTGTTCGGCGACGAGCAGCTGAAAAGCGGAAGGCAAAAGGGCGCTCCGCCAGCTTGACCCCAACGGCTCCCCGGGCTCAACATCGCCAAGCCGCGCCAGAGCCACGGAGCCAGAGAGTCCCACCGCCCTCCTCCTACGAACCCGAACAGACACCCCAGCCGACAACAGCTCAGGAGGCACCGATCCTCGGTGAACTCATCAGGCATTTTCATGAAGAAGTGGCAAATCGTCTTGCGGAACAGAAAGAAGCAGCGAGAAAACGAAGAGAAAGGGCACTCCAGGCCCAGCAGCCGCCAACTGTCCCGACGCCTCCTCCTGTCAAAACGCGTGAGCCTGAGCCGACGGCAAGTGCCCCGCCCCCGAGTCAAAACCTCCAGACCCGACGAAGGAGAAAGGCGTCATCAGCCAACGCCTTGCGCAAAAGCTTAGGCTCCGGAAGCCAGCTGCGGAATGCTCTTATCCTAAAAGAGCTGCTCGATAAGCCCGTGTCCATGCGGGAGCAGAGCGACCCCGGGGTCTGAGCGGCATCAGGTAGGTTCGAAGACTGGTGAAGTTTCTGGGAGGAACGCCGCAAGATTGAGCGGTATCATCGACCATTCCCATTCGAAGCTCCCTTCAACTCCACTCAAGGCTGTTCGCCTGAGTCAGACAACGGTCCGCGAATGAATTCGCCGGTCCATAGCAGGCACGATAAAGGCTATGGAAGCGCGAATTCATTCGCACAGCAAAGGTCCTGTGCACTCGTTTTTGAGGTTTAAGGCGATACCTTGCTGACCCATCATACACAGATAAAGGCGCTTAACCTTGTGCCAATCCATCGAGGACCGTGAGGCCCGAAACGATTCGGCCAAATCGGCGTGAGCGCGCAATCGCGGAACCCGGATCGATTGCATCTGCGCATTTCTATATATATCTATACATTATATGACCCGCTCGATGTTCTTTCCCTTTCTCGCGCTCCTCTGCGTGGCAGTTGAAAATGGGGCAACCACTGCAGCAGATAAGCCGCAAAAGATGAACGTGCTCTTCGTCATCGCAGATGATCTCAACTGCGGGATCGAGCCTTACGGAGATCCCCATGCCGTGACCCCCAATCTCTCCCACTTGGCACAGCAGGGCGTGACCTTCCTAAATGCCTATTGTCAGCAGACCGTCTGCAACCCCTCTCGCGCTTCGCTGCTGACAGGGCGATATCCGAACGCCACACGCGTCGCAGATCTCCGCAGCCATTTCCGGTTCGCACTTCCCGAGTCAGTCACTCTTCCTCAAGCCTTCAGGAACGAAGGCTATCATGCCGAAGGCTTCGGCAAGATCTTTCACAATACGGGAAAAACAGCAGATCCAGAGTCATGGTCCGTTGCGCCCTATCTCGATAGAGGCACTCACTCGGCCGATACCGTTTGGGCGCAGATGGGACCGAAAACCTTCCCGGGGATCACCATATCCAAAGCCCCACGCATCGAGAATTTACCTGTTCCTGACACCGCTTACCGGGACGGGCGCATCGCCGAAGCTGCCGCCGAACAGCTCGCGCGCTTGAGCGAATCCGATTCCCCTTTCTTCCTAGCCGTCGGCTTCTGGCGGCCTCATCTTCCCTTTGTCGCCCCACGGAAATATTGGGAACTTCAGAAACAGCCAGATCCTGCCCCCTTGCCACCCGTTCCACCGCATGCGGAGATCGTGCTGCCCGTTCGGAACGAGGTCAAGAGTTACACGGACAATACCAGCTTTGTTGATCCGTCGCCAGCAGACCCGCTGAGGCTCGGATATCGCGCCTCGATCACCTTTCTCGATGCGCAGCTTGGCAAAGTCCTTGACGCATTGGAAGCGAATGACCTGAGGGATTCCACCATCATCATCTTCACCAGCGACCACGGGCTGCATGTTGGCGAAAGAGGCCTTGTCGGAAAGGCGACTAATTTCGAGCTGGATACCCGCGTCCCGCTGATCATCTCTGATCCACGAAAAACAGCGGGCCATGGTTCACAAAGCAAGGAGATGGTAGAGCTGGTGGACGTTTTCCCAACACTCTTAGCCCTCACGGATCACCAGGTCACGCCTTCTCTGGATGGCGATGATCTATCCTCCAGCCTTTCGGCTTCCGGTGCAGCTGTTGCCGCTCAAGGGCATGCTCTCTCGTTCATGAATCGCCCGTTCTATTCCCGGGACGCACCAACTCACTGGGGCCATTCCTTACGAAGCGCTGACTGGCGTTACACCCTTTGGCAAGCTCCAGGATCGGGCGAAACCCAACTCGAAGAACTTTATGATCTCCGAACTAGCCGTCAGGAAAGAGAAAATGTCCTAGCTGAGCACCCTGACCGCGCCGCAAAAATGCGGAACGCTCTTATCAACCACCCCGGCTACTGGAACCCCGGAACCCCCACTCCCTAACATCATGCGAACTCCTGCCCGACTCCTTCTCTGTCTCCTAACCTCACTCACTCTGACATCTGCCGAGACTGCCCACCCGCCTCACAACACCCTCTCCCCCGATGAAAAAGCCGCCGGATGGAAGCTCCTGTTCGACGGAAAGAGCCTCGCCCATTGGCGCAACTATCAGGAGGACCAACCGAATGAAAAATGGCAGGTCTTCGATGGCTACTTCGCCCTATCCAAGCCGAAAGGTGGCAACCTCATCACCCGAGAACGCTACTCACAATTTGAGCTCATTCTTGACTACAAAGTATCATTCGCCGGGAACAGTGGCGTCATGTTTCATGTCCAGGAAACAGAGGAACATCCGTGGATGACCGGCCCAGAGGCACAAATCCTTGATAACCGAACGGCGCTCTACGAGAAAAACAAAGCTGGATGGCTTTATGACCTCGTCGCCTCGAAAAAAGACAGCAGTCATGAGTGGGGCCAGTGGAACACCCTGCGTCTCGTCATTACAGAAGCCGCCTGCACCCACTACCTAAACGGCGTCAAATATCTCGAGTATGTCAAAGGTGGCCGGGAATGGAACAAACTTGTCAGTCAGTCGAAGTTTCGCGACCTCCCTCTCTTCGGAACATTTGCAGAAGGTCACATCTGCCTGCAGGACCATGGTAAAGGCATCGCGTTTCGTAACGTCAAGATTCGGAAGATCGGAGAGTAGGGACTACACACCTCAAAAGCGTTTCGCTCAAGCCAAGGGCCCTTTCACCACAACAGCACGAATCGAAACTCTCCTGAGAGTAGCTATGGATGAAAGAGACTTCGCCGGTGCTAGCTTTCAGCAACGAAAGTCCATGGTCTCCTCATACCGTATCCTGGCGCAAGCTACCGGCTTGTTTTGCGCCGGACAGAATAGCGTTGTCAATTCCGCTCATAAATGGGCAGATACCGATAATTCAATGCCACGGTGAGTAGCGCCATCGCCGTGCAATACTCGGGCCCGTAGCTGCCGTTGAATTGGCCATCAGCCTTCTGCATGGAAATCAGCTCACGAATGACCTGTCCATTCCACGTTTCCCACGAATCAGCATCCGCCTGAAAAAGCGCCTGTGCCATGTAGTAGCGATAGTAGGCCGGATGAGCGGACTCCACGTGATCGAGACGTTTGACGATATGGTTGCGGGCGTTGGCAAGGGCCTCGCTCTCAAAACGCTGAGAAATATTCAGAACAAGCGTGACGATGGCCGAGCGGGCAACTGACTGCCCGCTTCCACCTGTGCCGATGTAGGCCACGTAGCCACTCTCCTGTGTCGACCTCTCCAGATAGGAGATGGCTTTGGCAATGGTCGGTTCAGGAACCCGTAGACCCGCATTTTTACAGGCGAGCAGCGCCATCAGAACACCTCCTGTGACAGAGGTATCAGCATCCTCAGACTCAGGCATATAGCGCCACCCACCCTGAGAATTATTGCGCTGGGCGACGGCAGTGAGACGGATCGCTGCCTGCAGACTCTCGGCAAGAGTGATATCCAGACGCCCGTTCGGATCACCGTCCCAGAGAGTTGATTCATCCAGAGCACCATAGGCCTCGGCCAGAGCTAACATGGCGAAGGCATGGTGATACATACTGCCGGGAAAATACCCCGTCTCCGTATCCTGCGAGCGCAGAATGGCTCGCACTCCCGCGCGCACATTATGACGATACCGGCCGAAATTAGGGTCTTCTCCGCTACTGAGAAAAGCCAGCAGGCAAAGACCGGTAACACCATTTTCATTGGGACCACGCCAGGACCCATCGGGCTGCTGAGCCTGGCTCAGGTAGGCCAGACCACGATTATAGATCGTCTCCACCTCAACCGGAATTCCTTTTCCTAGCGAAATATCCGCCGCCTGCAGACAAGGCAGGATACCATGGCAGGACAGAAGAATGAGAAGCACCGAAAGCTTGAAAAACATCATTTTTTATTCTGAAGCGATACCAGACGCAATTCCCTGCACCGATCAGCGCAAGCTAGGTTTCGGGATCGCCGGTGCTGCATCAGAATTCAGACGCGCCTTCCAGAAGTGCTCATAATTGCCGGCTGTTTTCTCAAGCATGACCATCTGCTCGGCATCGAGGATGGTCTCTAAATAGCCTTTTCCGGAGGAATAAACGAGCGACATGAGTATCTCCTGGTCGATATGCTCTCCCCAGAAATCGAGCATATCTTCGAGGTGCTCATGTGCCGATGATTCCAGCCTCGGTCGGAGCGCTTCCAGCTGGTCT
>JAHDFZ010000002.1:54640-55059 GCA_020627905.1 Verrucomicrobiota bacterium | reverse complement strand
ATGGAGGGGTGGCAGAGTGGTTGAATGCACCGGTCTTGAAAACCGGCAAACGGCAACGTTTCGTGGGTTCGAATCCCACCCCCTCTATTTTTTCGTTCGAGGAGAACCTCTCTCGGAGGCGCTTCATCAGCGGCCGCAGCAAGTCCCCTGCGATCCGAGGCAAAATGCAATGCGACGAATTGCTTCCTGCATCGTATTTCGCAAAGCCTTACAAAAATTTCGAGGAAATTTCCGGTAAGAAGGATGGGGACGCAAATGTGTCAATTTTCTTACAGCTGCCCTTGAAACGGGCTTTCTGGCTGCAAAACAGCCATCCCAGGGCTCGCCCTTTTCGCGTGCGATCATCCCTTGACGAAACCTCAACACAGATTTGGCACGGGCGATGCCATGGAAGATCGTATGGCAGTTACCACTCTTTT
>JAHDFZ010000002.1:28879-54630 GCA_020627905.1 Verrucomicrobiota bacterium | reverse complement strand
AAATTCGTCGCTGGACAGCTCCTCCCTATCACACCTACTTGACCGTTTCGAAGCGGCCGCCTCAGCGGTATCATTTTCTACCAAAGCGCTCGCGACCAGGAAATCAGCGGGGCAAGGTGTGCGACCTCTCCTTTCCATAGGAAAACATCTCGAGGGAGTGGGCGAACGGATGGCTCTGCTGTCAGACTGCGTGGATAAGCAGGTCGAGCGCGGCATGATCGCCCGAAATCTTCGCCAGCAAGCCCTGCAGGTCATGCAGGCAGTGGATGCGAGTCAGCTCCACGCGCTCAACCCTGACGTGGCATTTATGACTGCCAAACTGGCCGACGCGCTTGCTCGCTTTGCCGACATTGTCACGAGCCGCGACATCCCGTCAGGGGCGGTTTATCAGCTGGAATGCAACGTCGACCAACTTTGTCGTGAGGCCTTTCTCGTGATCGCCGGCTCTCAGCCACAGGAGCTTCTCAGCGCCTGACCCCTCTTCCGCAGAAAATGAGAGCTTTCGGAGCAAGCATCGCCCCAGACGGCGGTGCGGATTTTCGTGTCTGGGCTCCTCATGCCGACTCAGTCTCGGTATCAGGAGATTTCAACGATTGGGAGGAATCCTCACATCCACTCGAGCGGTGCGACCGCGGATTCTGGTCTGGTCACATAGACAGGCTGCGGCATGAGGATGAATACAAATTTGTTATTTCTTTCGAGGGAAATACCTATTGGAAGAATGACCCCGCCGCCTACTCGGTAACCAATTCCGTAGGAAATAGTGTCCTCTTCGATCATTCGACCTTTGATTGGGGGACTGAAAATTTTCAAATGCCTCCGGCCAACGAGCTCGTCATCTACGAGATGCATCTCGGCACCTTCCATCGAGGTGATGATGAAAACTCCGTCGGCACCTTCGCCGATGCTTTAGACAGACTGGATCACCTGGAGCACCTCGGCATCAACTGCATAGAATTGATGCCTGTTGCCGAATTCGCCGGTGATCAAAGCTGGGGATATAACCCGGCATTTCCCTACGCTATCGAGTCTGACTACGGTGGACCCGATGGACTCAAGCATTTCGTCAGGACATGTCATGAGCGTGGATTCGCCGTCATTATGGATGTCGTCTACAACCATTTCGGCCCGAGTGATCTTGACATGTGGCGTTTCGACGGCTGGAGCGAGAACGAAAAAGGAGGCATCTTTTTCTACAACGACTGGCGCGCCACGACCCCGTGGGGCGACACCCGCCCCGACTATGGCAGAGAAGAAGTTCGTGAGTTCATCAAGGAAAACGCTCTCATGTGGTTGCGCGACTATCACGTGGATGGGCTTCGTTTCGACATGACCTTCTACATGCGATCAGTCGACGATGCTGTCGAGATCCCCGACGGCTGGACACTCGTGCAATGGATCACCGACGAGGTGCGGCAGGAGTTCCCCCAGGCGCTTACCATTGCGGAAGATCTCCGTTCAAATGACTGGATCACCAAACCCACGGCTGACGGCGGTGCCGGTTTCCATGCGCAGTGGGATGAAAGATTTGTCCATCCTGTCCGAAAGGCTCTTGTGGCGAAGGAGGATGTTCACCGTGATCTCCAGTCCGTCATCGATTCTCTAATATTCGCCTATAACGGGGAGCCCTTCCAGCGGGTGGTTTACACAGAATCACACGATGAAGTAGCGAACGGGAAGTCGCGCGTGCCTACAGAGGTCGACGAATACGATCAGGAGGGTTTCTGGGCACAAAAGCGATCTCTCCTAGGAGCGTGCCTGACTCTTTCTGCCCCGGGCATCCCTATGATCTTTCAGGGACAGGAATTTCTCGAGACCGGCTTCTTCGAGGATCATTATGAGATGAGCTGGGAGAAAGGCAAGCGGCACTCAGGTTTCGTCGACGCATTCAGGCGTCTCATCCACCTGCGGCTCAACCGAACTGAATCACCTAGCTACGGTCTGTCGACACATCACCTGAACGTCACCCATGTCGATTTTACAGACGGCGTTGTTGCCTTCACAAGGGGTGAGCCGGGCAACGGGCAGGTTTTTATCGTCATGAACTGGCACCAGTCACCCTGGGATTTCTACGAGCTACCTGCGCCGCGGTCAGAAAGCTGGCGACTGGTTTTCCGAGCCGACAGTCCACTGCATGGGGAACATTTCGGTCAGGATGTCTCCTGGAATGAACCGGACTTTTTTCGGACACAGGAGGATCATCCTCGCTGCCGCATTTCGCTCGGACCCTATGATGTGCTGATTTTCAGCGAGGCGTAGCAGCCGAGTTCAGCAAAATCATCGGTATCCCTTCATGAAGGATCTGTCTCAGAGTGACCTCTATCAGGATCTATGCGCTGATCACGGCCTCGTCTACACCTGTGACAGCGGGCCGGGGATCTGCCGGATCGGGGCTGGCACGGGCTTTTACTACCGTTGGCCCTGCGGGAATAAGGTCTCAGAGAAACGAGAGCTTGAGCGCATCCGATCGCTCGCTATTCCACCGGCCTATCGGGAGGTCTGGATCTGCCCGGATCGCAGGGGACACCTTCAGGTCACTGGCCGCGACGGGAAGGGCCGAAAACAGTATCGGTATCACCCGGACTGGATCGAACTGCGCGACAGCGCCAAATGGGAACGCCTCCCCGAAATTGGCCGCCGCATGCCGAAGCTTCGACGCTGGATCAGCTGTCACCTGGGCGGACCGGCAGGGGAGCGTGAAACAGTGATCGCGTCCTGTCTGGCTCTAATCGAGCGCACAGGGCAGCGCGTCGGTAATGAAACGCATCTGCGGTTCAGCGGCACGCGGGGGATCACCACCCTCCGGCCTCGGCACACCCTCGTAGATGAGTCTATAATCCACCTGAGGTTTATCGGGAAGGGTGGTCGCGAAATCGATACGAGTATTTATCATCCCAGGCTTGCCCGATCCATTAACCGATGCAGCGAACTCCCAGGTCAGCGTCTCTTCACCTATCGGAATCAGCTGGGTGATTGGAGCAACATCAGCTCGCAGGACGTCAACGATGTCCTGAAAAAACTGCTGGGACAGTCCGCATCGGCAAAAGATCTGCGGAGCTGGCGAGCCTGCACGAAGGCGGTAGAGCATCTCCGATCCATCAGAAAGCCGGTTGATCGCGAAAAAGAATTTCGCGAAGCGGTGGAAAAGGCGGCAGCCTTTATCTCAAATCGCTACGCCACTTGTCGCAAGCACTACGTGGCACCACAGATCGAAGCGGCTTTTCTGGACTCCGGGATGAGCGGCATCAGCCGTCGGCGCGGCACGGGCCCTCAGTCGCTCAGCTTGAGTGAGCGCGTGCTCCTGCAGATCCTCAGATAACGAGAAGAGGGGATCGAGAATATCAATTCGTATCTAGCAAGCTTCTCAGTTCAGAAAGGTAGAGCTGCAGAGCTTTCGAGTGATTGTTCTCATGCCAGACAGCGACGATCGAAACCGGCTCAAAACCCTCAATTCTAACTTTCTTTAGGCTCAAATCGAGATCCTGAACCACATAGTCGGCGACGAAGAAACCTCCGACACCTTCTTTCACCATCGACAGACCCGAGGTAACCTGGGTTGTCTCCATAGCGATGGACGGAGCGACAGACTGCGATTTGAATGTTTTCACACAGTGGTCAAAGAGCACAGGATTGAGCTGACGCGCGAAGAAAATGAGAGGCTGCTTTTTGAGACTCTTTATGCTTACGGTATCCTCCTGCGCGAGAGGGTGCTCATTCGGGAGGACAACGACGAAATGACCGGTCTTGACCGGTTTGGTGATAAGAGACGGGATGGTCACCGGCGCTGCGGCGAAACCAAGATCGATACTGCCCTCTTTCACCGCATCTGGAACCTCATTCGTTGGCATATCCACCTGCTCGACATGAAGAGCCGGAGTCCTCTGTTTTGCGGCAACGACGCTCTGCGTGAAAACGGGCAGTCCGATAAAAAAGCGGGTGCCGATTTTTAGATCCATTTTCTCCTGCCCGGCAGCTTCCAGCACTCGATCACGAGCCCGATCACGGCCGTTTAAAAGGATTTTTGCCTCTGCCAGGAGGGCCTTCCCCGCTCCGGTCAGTGCGACGGACTTCCGATCGCGATCCAGCAGGGTGCAGGCCAGCTCAATCTCCAGAGCTTTGATTTGCGCTGACAGGGATGGCTGTGTGATGCCCACTCGCCGAGCAGCCCGCTGGAAGTGCAGCTCCTCTGCCACAGCTCGAAAATACTCCAATTGACGAAATTCCATGTCTCACACTGATCCGGTTCACAAAAGCGTCTACTGATAGGAAACGCCTATAAGGCACTCGATGCAAGTGATTGGTCGATGGGCTCCGGCAGCGGATTGTAATGTTGTCATGAAAATTCGCATCATCACAATCACCCTATCGGCCGCTGCCCTTGCCGCAGCAGGGCTCTTTCTCCACCCGTATCTAGCAGGACAATCATCTGATTCGGTCAGCTCCCTATCAGAAGAAGCTCCCCGACCAGAGGTGAGCATCGTCCGTCCAACAGCTAGAGCGATCACAGAGTGGGATAGCTACACCGGGCGCTTCGAGGCTCTGGATGAAGTAAGAATTAAGTCGAGAGTGAGTGGCTATCTCAAGGCGATTCACTTCACCGACGGGCAGATCGTTCAGGAGGGGGATCCGCTCTTCACCATCGATCCCCGGACCTTCGAGGCTGAAGTTCGGGTCGCAGAGGCACGGGTAAAAGAAATGGAAGCGCGGCTCGATGTTGCCATGAAAGAAGAGAAGAGATCGTCTCGACTCGCAGGCACCGGCGCTCTCTCGCGGACGACCATTGACGGGAACATCTCTGAACGCCAACAGGCAGCTGCAGCCCTCGCAGCGGCTCGCGCAGCCGTTGAGCGCGCGCAACTGGAGCTCGACTTCACGCGTATCACGGCCCCGATAACTGGGCGAATCGACCGACACCATGTCGATCAAGGGAACCTGATCAAGGCGGATCTCACAGAACTCACCTCTATCGTGTCGCTGGACCCTATCCATGTGAGCTTCCACGTGAATCAGAATGCTCTGCTGAAATATGATCGATTTCACGCCAGCGGGATTCGCCAGAGCTCACGGACAACGGCGAATCCAGTGCGAATCTCCTTAGGCGATGAAACCGTTCCCTCCCTGGAAGGAAAAATGGACTTTGTATCAAACTCCGTTCATCGCTCGACTGGCACAATCGAAGCCCGGGCCATCGTGGCGAACCCGAATCAGTTTCTGACCCCGGGCCTCTTCGCGAAAGTCGAACTTTTAGCCAGGGAGGAATCAGAGGTTCTGCTCATACCTGACGAGGCCATCCTCACCCAGCGGGCCGAGCGGATCGTCTATCTCGTTGACTCGACTGGTTTTGTCGAGGCTCGCCCCGTTACCTTAGGGCCGCTCCACGAAGGCATGCGCGTGGTTCGCACCGGGATCGCCGCTGGTGATCGGATCATCAGCGAAGGGGTAGAGCGCGTGCAGCACGGGCAGCTGGTCTCGGTTGACCAACCCGCTCGGACACCATCAGACCTGAGGAGGACGGAGATTGTCTCAGCTCAGTAGTTTCACCAACCGTTCACCTCAAGATCCTACATCATGAATTTCGCCAAATTTTTTATCGACCGGCCGATCTTCGCCTCAGCTTTATCGGTAGCTATCATCATCTTCGGGGTTGTTGCCCTGGGACGCCTATCTGTTTCGCAATATCCGGAAGTCGTCCCGCCGACTGTTGTCGTCAGCGCTAACTACCCCGGAGCCAGCGCTGAGACCGTCGCTCAGACAGTGGCCACCCCCATCGAGCAGGAGGTGAACGGAGTGGACAACATGCTCTACATGTATTCCAACTCCACCAGCGATGGTGAAATGCGGCTCACTGTCACCTTCGAACTCGGCACAGACCTAGATAGTGCACAAGTTCTAGTGCAGAATCGAGTCGCCCTCGCCGAAGCGCGCCTGCCGGAGGCTGTCCGGCGGACGGGCGTCAGCGTGCGCAAAGAAACGCCGGACATGATGCTCGTTGTGCAGGTCTTTTCACCGGATCAGTCGCGCGACCAACTGTTTGTCTCGAACTATGCCACGCAACGAATCGCACCGGAGCTCAGCCGCATCCCCGGAGTAGGAAATGTAAATCCCGTCGGAGCTCGCGACTACTCTATGCGCATCTGGCTGGATCCAAACAAGGTTCAGCAGGTCGGCCTGACCACAGAAGAGGTGCTGCAGGCCGTCCGCAGCCAGAATGCGCAGGTAGCTGGCGGTCAGCTGGCTCAACCACCACAGACGACCAACCGCTCGTTTCAGCCCACCTTATCTCTCCAGGGCAGGTTCGAGGATGTCGAGGGATTCTCATCCATTATCGTCAAGCGCGGCGAAGATGGGCAGGTGGTCCGCCTTTCAGATGTAGCGGAGGTCGAGCTGGGAGCACAGAACTACCGCACGAACGCCTACTTTAACGGACGATCCTATGTGCCGCTGCTCGTTTCCCAACAACCTGGCGCGAACGCCATCGAAACCTCGAAAGCTGTTCTTGCGAAAATGAAGGACCTAGAGACTTCCTTCCCGTCCGGTATTTCCTGGGACAGCACGTATAACCCGACAGAGTTCTTCGTCGAGAAGTCCATCGAAAAGCTCAACTTCACTATCTACGAGGCCATCGCATTGGTCATGCTTGTGATCATCGTCTTCCTGCAGAATCTGCGCGCCAGTCTCATCCCGCTTCTCGCGATTCCGGTTTCTCTTGTCGGCACGTTTATCTTCATGGCGGCCCTCGGGTATAACATCAACATGCTGACCCTCTTCGGTCTCGTGCTTGCTGTCGGTATCGTCGTGGACGACGCCACGAAAACGTTGAACGAAACCTGCGGAAGGGACTCTCGCCTCGGGAGGCTACCCATCGCTCCATGTCGGAGATCACCGTCGCCCTTATCTCGAATGGCCTCGTGCTCGCGGCGGTCTTTGTGCCCACCTTGCTGATCGGCGGGATTTCAGGTGAGTTTTTCCGCCAGTTTGGTGTCGCCATCTCGGTCGCTACGCTCCTGTCGGTTTTCAATTCACTGACCCTCAGCCCCGCTCTCAGCCGCCTCCTTCTGCGCCACCATGATGCAAAGGATCGCAAACAGACCTGGTTTTCGAGAGCAGCTGATCTGTTCAATCGGAAATTCGATCAGCTCACAGATGCCTACGGTCGACTCGTCGGACTGTTGATCCGCTTTCGCGGGGCTTCCATTGGAGCCTTTGCCCTAATTTCGGCGACAGGTGTCTGGCTCTATGCCACCACGCCGCGCGGTTTTATCCCTTCATCTGACATGGGCTACGCCATTCTGCCGGTGCAGTTGCCAGCCGGCAGCTCCCTGCAGCGGACAGATGAGCTGATGCAGGAGATCGTCGAGGCCGCGGCGGCTGTCGACGGAATCGGCCACACCCATTCCTTCCCCGGTTTCTATGGTCTAACCGGCACGACCAGTAGCGCCGCCGGCACGCTCTTCGCGCAGTTCACACCTTTCGATGAGCGTGTAGCGCAGGGACGCCATGGCTCAGCCATCATCGCTGATCTGCAGGCCGCTATGTCAGAGATCAAAGGGGCCTCTGTCAATGTCATCGCTCCTCCCACCGTTCGCGGTCTCGGCACCGGCGGCGGATTCGCTCTGCGCGTGCAGGACTATGAGGCCCAGGGCTCGGAACAGCTTCATCAGGTGACTCAGGACTTTCTAGGTGCGCTCCGCGCTGATCCTAACATTCAGTTTGCCTTCACCCCCTTTGATGTTTCTTCTCCGGACTACTTCATCAACATTGATCGGGAAAAAGCAGCTATGCTGGGAGTTCCGATCGAGAGCGTGCATACGATGCTCGAGGTGTATCTCGGCAGCGTCTACGTCAACGACTTCAACCTGATCGGCCGCACCTATCAGGTGCAGCTACAGGCGGCTGGGGGGGTTCAGGCTTGATGTAGAACAGCTGGCTGATCTACAAACACGAAATCTGGCCGGAGAGATGGTCCCTCTAGGATCACTAGCTACCATCGAACTGGGTGCCAAGCCGAACCGTTCCCCTCGCTACAATCTGGCAGCCACCGCAGAGGTTATTGGTGCCTCGAATCCTGCCCTCAGTTCAAAAGAGACGCTCGCCCTCGTCGAGCGATACGCTCGGGAGCATCTGCCCACCGGCTTCGGGATCGAGTGGACGGATATGTCCTATCAGGAAAAGATGAGCTCCTCCGGCACCGCACTTTTTCTCCTGAGCATCGTCTTTGTGTTCCTTGTATTAGCCTCCCAATACGAGAGCCTCCGGCTGCCCTTTGCGATCATTCTCATCCTGCCGGTCGTCCTGACCGCCGGACTGCTGGGGGTGAAGCTCGCAGGTATGGATAACAACGTGCTGACGCAGATCTCACTCGTCGTCCTCGTCGGCCTTGCCGCAAAGAACGCCATTCTCATCGTTGAGTTTGCGCGCCAGCTGGAGGGTGAAGGGAGAACCCCGGTGGAGGCCGCTGTCGAGGCTGCTCGTCTGCGCCTGCGCCCCATCCTGATGACCAGCTTCGCCTTCATCCTCGGCGTCCTACCGCTGATGCTTTCCACCGGCGCGGGAGCGGAATTGCGGCAGGTGATTGGCACCACCGTCTTCTCCGGAATGCTTGGAGTCACGTTCTTCGGGCTGGCATTTACGCCAGTTTTCTATGCCACATTGCAGAGCCTTGGCAGAAAAGACCCGTCCCGGGTGCAGATCAAGGAAATCGACTTGCGCGGCAAGCTCTCGCCTATCGGCTAAACACACAGCATTCTCCGATCGCAGCTTCCACCGATCTCAGAGCCCTCTATGGGTGCAGTCGGAGTATCGGCTAAGGCGTAAACCAAGCGCTCTGAAACGATTGCCTGTAAGTCTTTTGTCCCGTATTCGACAATCCTTTGTCTATATTTTGAATTATAGCCATTGACTAATCAAAAAATAGACAGAAATATATTCCCGATTCTTTGAAACCCCTTACATACAAACGGATTATGAAAAAACTACTTCTCTGTGCCCTGGCAGCCATCCCCTGCATGGCTGAAGCTGGAACAAGCTCTTACAGCAGCGCCAAGTCATCCTACCTACCTGACTCCAACGTCGCCGATGATCTCGGACTGACCTGGAGCAACGGTTACACCACCGGTTACATCTTCCGTGGAACACGCTGGACACGTGACCTCGTTTTCACCAATTTGTCCTACACAGCAGATGTTATTGGGGCGCCCGTTACTTTCTCAGCTCTCTATGGTTGGGAGACCTCTAATGGCACAAATGGAGTTCAGGACAAGCTGATGTTCAGCGCCTCTGCTCCCGTCGGTTCTGCCGCTGGCTTCGATTTCTCTGCCCGCTACGATCACTACTTTTTCGATGACTTAGGTGCTGGCGACTACGGTGATATCTCTGTGACAGGAACGCGCGACCTAGGCTTTGCAGACTTCTCCTTCTCTGTCTACCACCAAGTCGTGACGAGCCTCAATATCAACAATGGTTGGTATTACACAGCAGCTCTTTCCGAGTCATACGCTCTGAATGATCGTCTCAGCCTCAAGCTCGAGACCGGTGTTGGTTACAATGATAACTACTTCAGCGCTAACTTCCTCTCACCAGGCTTCTCCGGTTTCGCAAACTACTATGCATCTGCTTTCCTGACGTATCAGGTGAACGACCGGTTCAGCATCACTCCTTTCGTTACTTACAATGGAGCGATCAAAGGATCTGGTGGAGCAGAGGTTTCTGATTTCCTTCGTTCCAACGGAGACGCACTTGAAGGTGGAGTTGTTTTCACAGCTTCCTTCTAAGTTTTTGAGATATCCTACTCGAATTCACAAGACCGCCGGTGCAAGCCGGCGGTTTTTTTTTGCCCTCGGGTGACTCGTAGCCAATTGGAGAGAGGTGCCCCAGTATTGGTTCGCAGCCACCCAGACAAAAGGGCAAAAGTCACGACAGGAAGAATGGCCTGCCGTTCGTAGCTCGACCGCCCGAAAAAGATCACGTGTAACAGCCCGTAAAGCGCTCGAGCCACCGCAACCGTCCCGCACTCCGTCGAGCGAAGAATGGCTCGACCCAGATTTGAACTGGGGACACAAGGATTTTCAGTCTTTTTCTACCCTAAATACCCAAGAAAACACAGGATGAAGCAGATGGGATCAAACCCTCGTCTTTATTGGCATCCCAGCTTAACCTTGACTCTATTTGTTTCAAAGTGTTCTCTTGTGATCCCTCCAGAAAACGGCAATAAAATGGCAGCAAATCAGAATAGGAATTTTTCGAAGAACGATCCCCGATATTGGGAGAGCCGAGTCTTCTTTCCAAAAACGAAGGTTAAAGGCAAAGTCTACGAAGCGAAAATCTACTCTGTTCGCATCCAGCATTCTGGTCAAAGACGCACCCTCTCCACTGGCGAAAGCTCAAAGCGAGCAGGAGGGCGGAAGGCTCTTGAGTTCTATCGATACATCAAAGCCAATGGATGGGAAGCCACGGAAGCTCATTTTTTTCCGAAAGAGGCTATCCGTTCAGTAAGCGCAGTCACAGTTGGAGATTACTTAGCATGCGTTGAAGCAAACTCGCACCTGAGCCAGCAGACGTTTAAGACATACGCGACCAAGTTTAGACGATTGGTCGCGGGGGTAGCAGGAATCAGCGACGATAAAGAATCAGCTAAACAGGATTATGTGAACGGCGGGGCCGAAAAATGGCGGGCTAAGATTGATCGGACGCTACTTTCAACAATTACCCCCGAGAAAACACAGTCATGGAAGGTCTCTTTTATAAGGCGCGCAGGACCTGACCCCCGCGATCTCACCAAGGCGAAACACACAGTCAATTCCATTTTACGCAACTCCAAGTCTCTCTTCTCTCCGAAGGTGCTAAAATTCCTGAACGATATCGAGCTTCCCGACCCTCTCCCCTTTGACGGGGTGGAACTTGAAAAGGAGGGTTCGATGCGCTACCACTCGTCATTCGATTCGAAAACCCTGTTTCATCAAGCTGAGCGAGAGCTTTTTAATGCGTCAGTTGAACAAGAGAAGATCGTTTGTGGAAATGAGGCGATTCCGACGACTGATGGCTCGAAAGCCTTCATGCAAAGAAGAAGCGACCTTGTAGCCAAAAAGCACCAGGCTTTTCGAATTTTCCTCCTAGCGCTCTGCGCAGGATTGAGAAGAAATGAAATCGACAAGCTTCAATGGACCCAGTTGGACTTTGATCGGAACCTTATCCTCATTCAAGAAACCGACTGCTTCTCACCAAAAGCAGACAGCAGCGGACAAGTTTATTTGGATCCAGAGATCATGAACCTGTTCCGTAAGTTCAAAAAAGACTCTTCTTCTCGCTTCGTCATCGAAGGTAACGAACCTCGTCCATCGGGGTATCGAGCTACAAAGCACCACAAGATGCTTATTTCCTGGCTTCGTGAAAAAGGGGTCGACACCCAGTGCCCCATACACACTCTACGAAAGGAGTTCGGTTCGACAGTTTGCTCGAAAGCCGGAATCTTTGTTGCTTCTCGGATTCTCCGTCACTCAAATATATCGATTACGGAAAAGCACTATTTAGAGAACCAAAATCAGGTGACATCGGGCTTTGGAAGCCTACTCGGTGCTGCAAACGAAGAAGCCGAACGCTAGGACCAACTGAACCGCGAGATCTTGTAAAAAGTTCAGCTCCTCGTGGGTGGAAAGCAGATGACCGTGAATTGCAACCGGTTGCAATTTTGCAGCATACAGAGTTTGATTGGCCACTGCTGCTAGGAAACGCCGGAGAATGAGTTTTCTGAAAGCACTGTCATTGAAGCAGAAGCAACCGGTGAATTCAGATTGCAACCGGTTGCAATTTTCCTCTTTAGCGGTCTACCCTGCCAGCTTATGAATCGCTCTGGCATTGCAGAACGGCGCTTAGAACCAGACTTTAAAATGCGCTGCTCAGGCTGAACAGAAACACCGGATCGTCATCCTGAATGCTGTCAGCGCTGACGAGCGGGATGCCAAGTGAGACCTCCCCGCTTAGTCGTTCAGTTCCGAAACGCAGGCCGAAGGCTGCTCCGACCATCCAATCTTCCTGCAAGTCATCACCGAAGGGGCCGATCAGATGCCCGACATCAACAGCTGCAAAGATGCTAGTTGAGCCAAGCAGATCGCGAAACGGATTGCTCCCGACGGACGACAGTGGTTCACCATCAGCCAGTTCAACACGCTCAGCTGGAGTTGCGCGAGGGAAAAGATCGATAGCGTGAGAAAGCTCATTCCGCCAGACGAAGCCACCATTACTGATGACGTTTTCTTCCTGAAATCCCCGGACGCTGGATTGCCCGCCGATGGAAAACTGCTGCGAGCTGAACAGGCGATCCGGCGAATACTGCGCACTGATCTGACTGCGCCACAGGGGCTTGAAAGCGGGTAGCTTCTCGAAGCTCAATGGCTTGGTGTAGCTGACATCGAGATTGAATCGGCTAAACTGGCCCTGTGGCTGGTTGGGGTTCAGACGGTCTTCGCTATCGTCGAAGGCATCAAAGATGGTCAGGCCGCGCGAGTAGCCAGCGTCTGCGTAGAGCTGGCCACCCTTCCACGGTTGGATATGGGTGACTCGCACGCCGAGAACGGAAAGTTTCCGACTGCTGGCGATCAGCTTCTGATTATTCAGGAAGTTGTCCGTGCTGGTGTGAGCGAAATCTACATGTAGAGTGGAGATTCGCGACTGATCACGGAAGAAGGTGTAGCTGACGCCTGTGGTGAAATTCCAATTGTTGCCGTCATTGATGATTGGCTGGTCGAGCACCTTGAATTCATTCTCGTATTCGTAGTAGTTGGCTCCGGCCTGAAAGAGCCAGTAGCCATAGGGCACGGAGAGGCTAACGCCGCCAACGCGACTGAAGTTTCCGTCTCCATAGCCCGTCACATCCTGGCCATAGTTAATATTAATCTGATCGTTTAGCCCCAGCAGGTTATCGACCTGCACGAAGGTAGAGGCCTGATATTTCCCGCTCGTCTCAAAGCCTGAATTGTTGAAGGAATTGATCACCTTCCAGCGCTTCGTCGGCTGATTTTCCACCACCAGCACGGTTTCACCGGTATCGGCTCCGGGGGCGATTTGCATGGTGGCATCGTTTGAGTGAAGGCGATTGATCTGGTCCAGCCCCTGCTCGACGTCGCGAATATTCAGCACGTCACCAATCAAACCCGGAAACGCAAAGCGCGTGTTGATGGTCTCTCGGTCATCCGGCTCGATGATCTCGCTCAACTCACCCTCCAGGCACTCTACCTTGAGCACCCCGCTGGTCAGGTCCTGATCAGGGAGAAAGGCACGGCAGGTAATGAGGCCTTTGGCAACATAGGCGTTGGTCAGGATGCGGAGGATGTTGTTCACCTCCGTCATGCCCATCTCGGTGCCTTCGTATTCCGCCTTGATGTCGGCGATCACCTGTGGATCGAGAAGGGTCCATCCGGTGATCTCGACTTTACGGAAGGGCAGGCGGAAGTCATTGGGATCGCCCTCTTCCAGGCTTTCTCCATCGAGGCCTCGCCCTGCCGGGGCGGTCGGGTCTGCTAGTTGACGCTGCTGAGCTTCACGTTCCTGGCGTTGACGAGCTTCGAACTGCGCCTGTTGCTGCAAGGCGTCCTGGACAGTATTGTTAGCCTGTCCCAACAAGCAGGGGCTAATCAAGGCTGCGGCAAGGACATAAAAAGGTAACTTCATTTCTTTTTCGGGAGCCGACAGCCTTTCCTCTCAAACGAATATCCAGCAAGCATTTTTTGAAAAAGGAACGCTTCGTGGCCAGTTGTTCCCATGCCTGAAGCTAGTTTTTGAGAAACTTCGCCGCGATGATAGTGGCGACTGTCTTTTTCGGGCGAGTATTACAAATTTTTCCTTTTACAGACAAAAACAGCAAGCTAGTCTCCGGTCTCATCTGAATCGACAGACCAATCATCATGAAAATCGCCCTCCGATCTCTACTCACTCTCCTCTTTGCATCAACAGCTCTCGCCGCACCCGCTGACGGCGGCACCGCCGTTTTCGATCTCGACCGCGCTGCCGAGGAGCTGAACATCCTTGCCGATATTGCCAGCCAATTGGAAGAGCAGGGAAAGGAGATCAACGCAGAGCTTCAGAAAGAACAACAAGCACTGCTTACTCAGCTTCAGGGGATGCAAAAGATGGTGGGGACCTCACCAACCGATGCCCAGAGGACCCAACTGGCCCAGGGCGCAAGCCGTCTCGATGCTGAAATGAACCTTAAGCGTGCGACTGCCCGAGCGCAACTGGAAGCTCGCCAAAACGAACTCACTCAGGAGTTCACAGCATCGATTAAACCGATTGCACTCAGCGTTGCTCAGGATGCAGGCTACAAGGCAGTCAGCCTTAAGCAAACACTTTTCACCTTTGACCCCGAGATCGAAATCACCAATGCGGTGATCGAAGCCGCAACCAAGGCAGGTCTCAAGCGCGAGGTCAAAACACCTGCTCCAGAGGAAGAAACTTCCGAAAAAAGCGATTCAGAGAGTGCTTCTTCCGAGAAATCGGAATAGAAGCTGCTCTCCCTCGCATAACTCCCGAAATTCCAGCTTTTTGCTCCCCCGCGAAATGAACCGACTCCGAAATCTTCCTCGTTTTCAGGCTCTTGTCATTGGCCTCCTTCTCGGGCACATGGCTCTGCCGCCCAGCCTCGTCTTTGCTAACCCACCGCTACAGGTTGCCCCCGGTCAGCAGACGAAGATTTCGCAGACAAACAATTCTGTGCCGGTAGTGGATATTGCTTATCCCAACGCGCAGGGCCTGAGTCACAACAAATTCCTGCAATACAATGTCGGTGAGCAGGGTTTGATCCTCAATAATGCCAACACTCAATTTGGGGTGACGGCACTCGGCGGGGTGACGATGGGGAACCCCAATTTACAATTTGGAAACTCGGCCTCGGTCATCCTCAATGAGGTGACGAGCACTAACCCGTCCGATCTGCGTGGCTGGACGGAGGTGAATGGTCAGCGAGCTGCTGTCATTCTCTCAAACCCCAATGGCATCAGCGTGAACGGGGCCGGATTCCTCAATGCCAACCGTGTCACCCTCACTACGGGTAACCCGATCATCACCAATGGTCGTGTTTCTGGCTTTCTCGTTAACAAGGGGAAAATCCACATTCAGGACGGTGGGGTTGATGCGCGCAATGCGGACGCCTTCGACATCATCTCACGTTCTGCCGAGATCGCTGGGGCCGTCGCTGGAAACGAAATCAACGTCATCGCTGGTCGCAACGAAGTCGACTACGTGACCAACAAAGTGACTTATCGCGGTCCTGACGGCGACGAGCCAGCAGTTGCTATTGATTCCTCCGCCCTCGGAGGAATGTATGGTAAGAAGATCAAGGTCATTGCTACGGACAAGGGCGTCGGTGTTAACATGCGTGGCACCAACTCAGCTTCTGCTGGAGGCCTCTTCGCCAAAGCAGCAGGGAAGCTGCGGGTCAACCGAGTGCGCGCCACCAAAAAAGTTACTCTGCAATCGACTGAATCTGCTGTCGAGACAGAGGGCAGCGTCCATGCAGGGGAGCTTCTGGAGATTCAGGCAAAAACGAATGTAAAGGTCGGTAACGGCTCCATCGCCAGCGGACAGCAAGGCACCAGCATTCAGGCAGATGGCAATGTATCTGTCGAGAGCAACGCTGCTGTTGGTGCAGGCACCAATGAGCTGGGGCAATTTGCCGGTGCTGCCGCTTCCGCGAATATTCAGGCGGGAGGAACCGTTGAAAACCAAGGAACCATAGCGACCTCTCAAAACCTGGCTGTTGTTTCGGCAGGGACCATCAACTGGGGGCGGATGAGTGCCGCTCAGGATGCGAACCTTCAGGCTCCGTCTATTCAGCTCAATGACCAGTCATCACTGGAGGCTGGGCGCGATTTAGCGCTTAACACCGCGACCTTGAATTCAGCAGGCGAGATCCGCGTTGGTCGAAATGCTGCATTGACGACGGCCACCTCTACCTTTGCCACCACTGCCTCAACGCAAGTTCAGGGAAATTTGCAGGCGCAGGCCAGCTCAGCATTTACTGCCAACAGCGAAACGCTGGTTGGCCAGAATTTCACACTCACGGCACCAACGGCAACCTTCGGCGCTTTCTCATCGACGGAAACCATCGGGAATTTCGCCGTCACCGCTTCCAATCGCCTTGATGCCAATGGCGAGATCCGCACCGGAGGCGCAACAACCATTAGTGCGCCGACGTTCTCACAGCTTGCTGGTGGAGAGCTGCTATCTGCGGGAGCGATCACCCTCAGCAACTCCCTCGATTCACTGATTGCCGGAAATGTGGCGACCGACGGCGCATTTACTTGGACAAATCCAGCCAAGAAAACCATCACGGGTTCGCTCGGTAGTCAAGGGAATCTCACCCTCAGCGGAGGTGCTATTGATGTGGGAAGCACCGCCACCGTGCAAAGCGGTAGCGTCGTTAACCTCGACAGCGGAAACAATGCCCTTACATTTGCTGGTGAGCTGCTCTCAGTAGGTGATGTCATCATCAACGCAAATTCCGCAGACTTCAGCGGAACGGGAACACTTGCGCAGGGACTCACTTGGAATACTGCGCAAGCCAGCACCATAAGCGGAGACCTGACGGTTCAAGAGGACGCCAGCTTTACCGCTCTGGCAGGCCTTCAGGCCACAAGCGGCAGCGAGTTAGCCGTCGGAAAATCTCTTACCATCGACACCGCTTCTTCCGCCAGCTCCTTACTCGGCCAGACTTACGCAACAGACGCTATCTCGATCACGTCGTCAGCTTTCACGCAAGGGGGAGCGATGCAGAGTGATGGAACACTTGCCGTCACCACTGCGGGCACTCAGCAAATCGATGGCGCAGTCGCCTCTCGTCAGGGCCTGACGCTTACCAACTCAGGATTGGTCGTTTCTTCCACTGGTAAGGTGCAAAGCGCTTCCACCACTGATCTCCTCAGCGGCAGCGGAAACGTTCAGTTCGATGGATTGCTCACCAGCTTTGGCAACGCCACGGTTTCGTCTGCGAATGCCACCTTCGGAAATACCAGCGAGATCAATACCGATCAGGACCTTACTTTCCAGCAACTTGCTACTCTCACTCTCGGATCAAAAGGCGAAGTGCGGGGTAACCTGGCAGCGAACAATCTGGGAACCACCCTCACCTCCACTGCCGATCTAGGCGTTGCGGGGACCGTATCTCTCGATTCAGGAGCTGGCAATACGCTTGTCGATGGTTCCCTGCTGAGTTTGGGCGACCTCTCGGTTACCAGTCAGGATCTAACCATCGGCACGACTGGTAGCCTCGCCACCGAGTCCCTTCTTACGCTCACGCAAGCGGGTGCCGTTGCTTCGAGTGGCAGCCTCTTATCAGGAGGTGCGCTCACGGTTGATGCAGCGAGCGCCTCTTTTGCAGCAGGATCAAAAACACTTTCAGACGATTCACTCACCGTTGACACAGCAGGATCAGCTCTCACCATCAACGGGAGTCTTGGTGCCCAGAAAGATCTCTCGGTTATCTCCTCTGACTTGACCCTCGGCAATGGCTCAAAGGTCGAGAGTGGACAGCTTCTCACCCTCACGCAAACGGGGCTGCTCGACAGCGATGGTCGCATCGCCGGTCAAACCGGGATCAATGCGAGCAACATCGGCACCACGTTGCGTGCAGCGTCCCAGTCTGTGACCGATGGCGATTTCACTCTCAATACCGGAGCGGGTAGCACAAGCTTTGCAGGACTCCTCTCATCGCAGGGCTTGCTAGACTGGGATACGGCGAGCTTCAGTTCCCTGGCGACCGGCAACGCCGCTGCCAAACAAATCGACCTTGATGTTGTTGGCACCTTCACAAATGCCGGAAACCTTATGGCGGTTGAAGATCTCCGCCTCAACCATAGTGGCCTGCACACCAACAGCGGTTCGCTTCAGGCCGGAACGGTGCTCGATATTGAAACCGATGGTGCGTTAATCAACTCAGGCAACTGGGAGGCAGGCACGCAGCTCGACGTGACCGGCACCGCGCTCACAAATAACGCAGGCGCACTGATCTTTTCCGATGGCACAGCGACCTTTTCTCCTTTTGTCGGAGACCTCATCAACAATGGAGTGATCGATGTGGCCGATGCCCTTAACTTGCAGGCTCGCGGCATCAACCAGAACGGGATTCTCAACGTTGGAAAAGCCCTTGATCTAACCTCGACCTCACTTGGTATCACCTTCGGTAACGGCTCTCAGACACTCGCGGGCGAAAACCTCACTGCAACCAGTGCAGCGGGCTTAGTTCAATCAGGTGCCGTGCAGAGTCTCGGCCAGTTGCATCTCGAAGCTCCCGGCAATCTTGCGGTCAACGGACTGACACGAGGCAACACAGGGATTTCACTGAAGACCAATGGCGATTTCACGCATACCAGCGGCATCAGCACACCTGGCACTTTCACCCTGCAAGCTCGCAACTTCACCAACAATAACTTCTTGGCAGCAGGCGGAGATCTTACGACCAAGCTCACTGGATCTCTGACAAACAACAACACACTGCTTTCTCTGGGGAATTCACAATACCAGGTGAATGGCAACCTAATCAACACGGGTGCCATTTTAGGAAACGGCAACATCACCGTTGAAAACCAAGCGGGAGGAGCCTCCAACCTCTTCTCCAATCGCCAGAACGCTGTGCTCGAAAGTTGGGGCGGTAACATCAGCCTGTTTGCAAACACCATCGAGAACTTGGGCACCGCCCCCGTGATCCAGCGCGATCAGCCGGTTAGCACCGGCACCTATGGAACAACTGTCGTTGAGGATAAGCTTGTATCCGGTCCGACCGGATCGGCTAAGATCCGTTCTGCCGGATCTATCACGCTCCAGGGCGGGAATATCACAAACTCTTACGGCCTGATTTCCGCCGGGACGAATCTTCACATCCCGGGAGCTTACTCCCTGACCAACATAGGCGCGCAGCTCAATAGAACCACGACGGAAATTGAGGGCGGCCCCTTCTTCCTTGCCTGGCATTGGGGCACCAGGGAGCCAAAATTCAAAGGGCATGGCTTCAGCAATATTCCTGATTTTGTCATCGAGAGGCATGGCGGAACGATCAGGGCTATCCAACCGCCATCAGTGATCACCTTCTGGCGTGGGCGACCTCTCAACTACACTCCAGCTGTTGAGCCGACCGAAATAAGCGCCGAATTCCTGGAGCCATACCATCTTTACTCTCCCGTTCTGGAAACCGTTAAGGATCAGTTCGCTTCCCATTCACCGCAAGGCGGGGGCGGAAAGCCGACCTTTGAGTATCACTTCTATGAGCGCCAAAATCCGGTTACTAAGGTTACCGCAGAGCAGATCGGAGTTGCTGCTGGCACGATTGAAGCACGCGGTTCCATCACTGGAACGATCAGCGGCCCTTTCTCGAATACCAATACGGGGATCACCTTTAACCAGCTCAATCCGACCTTCATCAATGCCGCCGGACCGAACACCACGCGCACGTTGCGTGATATCGGTGGCACATCCGCTACCGGCCTCGTTCTGGGAGACGCCCTCACGGGACTGGGCGGCCTCGGACAGGCTTTCACGCCGACCGATATCGGCAACAGCCTTTACACGCTCAACTCCAATCTGTTTGATGCGAACCAATTCACCGGATCTGACTACTTCCTCGACCTGGCGGGTGTCGATCCGCTCAACATCCGCCGACTTGGTGATGCCTTCTTCGAGACCAACTACGTCAGCGAACAGCTTTTCCGTTTACTCGGTCGACGTTTCGTCAGCGATGACTTTGCTAACGAGAGCGACCAGCTGAAGAGTCTCTTCGATAACGCGCAGGCCGAGCGTCTGCGCCTTGGTCTCATCTTTGGCAATAGCCTGAGTGCTGAGCAGATCCGCGACCTTGATCAGGACATCGTATGGTTGGAGCGCCGTGAGGTGAACGGCGAAACCGTTTTCGAGCCGGTCGTCTACCTCACTGCCGAAACGCTCACCAGCCGAGCTGCCAATGGGGCGTCCATGTTCGCCAGCGCGTTTGATCTGCAAGTCGGCTCTCTGGAAAACAGCGGTTCGCTGAGAGCAACCGATAGCTTCCTCCTCAACAGTGATGGTGACATCCGCAACCGGGGCTGGATCGATGGGGGGGATACCCTCACGCTGACCGCCGCTCAAAGTTTCATCAATGAGCAGGGAGGCGCTCTTTCTGCCGATGGCCTGGCAACTATCGAAGCTGAACTCGATGTCACTTTTGAGCTGACGAAGATGCGGCTGGAGGGCGACTTCAATATCAATGCTGGACGTGACATCACCTTCGATATTGGTGAAGTATTCGAGCGCACCGCCACCACTACCAAGCTGAGCCAGATTGGCAGCGACATCGAGATCGGAGGGGAATTCACCGCCTTTGCCAATCGTGATCTGACCATCATTGGCGCTGATCTCGCTGTTGGCGGAACTGCCACCTTCACCGGACTCAACGAACTGAATATCCTCTCAGGCGAATCCGTATGGACCACCAAAGATCTAAGCAATCCTAACGACAGGATTGACGATCTTTATACACAGCTGACCACGCCGACCATCGAGGCCGGGGCGCTCAACCTCAATGCTGGGGAGGCAATGACGCTTGTCGGTGCCAACATCGATGTAGAGGGAGCGGCCAATCTCACCTCGCAGGGGACGCTCGACATCCTCGCCGGAGAAGAACGCACTTCCCATGATTCCTTCCGCAAATCAGGGAAAAAGGGCTTCTTCAAGAGTGAATCCACTGAAGCCATCATCCGGGATACGACGACTGCCATCAGCAGCCGCATTTCCGCAGATACTCTCACTATCAAGTCTGAGGGGGACCTCACCATCAAAGGCTCCGAACTGAATTCCGAGAATCTCGGGACGATCTTCACCAGAGGTGACTTGCTAATTGACACCGCCGAAAACACCGAGAGCTTCTACAAGAAATCGACGAAGAGCAGCGGCCTCTTCAGCGAGACAGAAACGCAGGAACGCGACAGCCTCTTCAACACGGCGTCAGTCGTCGAGAGCCAACTGGGCAACCTTGATATCGAAGCCGTTGGCGATCTCACGCTTCGTGGATCTATCGCCCAGGCAGCGAACGATGTCGAATTCACCTCTGGGGGAGATATGTCCTTCGTTACGGCGCTTGATACCCTGAGCACCCGCTATGAGCTGCAAAGCAATGGCTGGGGAACCAGTGGTAGCGCCAGTGCCAGTGGGGTCGAGGGCCGAGTCGGTTATCATGATAACTACAAACTGGAGACATCCGAACAAAGCGGCTTGCTCGGTTCTGGTGCCTTTGCAGGCAACAACCTCACTCTCAACATAGGAGGCGATGGCCTCTTCGAAGCTGCTTCCCTTTTTGCTGAGGAAAACCTCGTCATTGATGCGGAAGGCAAGATCGACTTCCTCGCTTCCTGGGAAAACACTCACGATCACTACGAGGAGGACAATTTTACGGTCTACCTCTCCGCGCAGGCTAACAGCGGGATCGTCGGAGCGGCTATGCAGCTGAAGAGCGCTGCGGAATTGCTTGGTGATGGAGGAGGAGAGGCTGGTGCGATGGGCCTAGTGGCTGGTGGTTTGCGAGCTGTTAATGGCGTTGGGCGCATTGGGAGCATTATCGATAATCCGATGGCAGCAGCTAACGTCGTCAACGTCAGTGTGAGCATCGGCTACGAGTCCATGGAGGCGGAGAGCGATGACTACTCTGAAGTCGCCCGCACGACGGCCTTGGGTGCCAAGAACATCTCGATCAGCGCGGGGGATGACATCACCTTCCAGGGGACACAGCTCGAAGCCCAGGACGGCATTACCATCGAGACCGATGGCCAGGTCATCCTTGAGCAGGCTCTCAGCCGCTGGTGGGGAGCCTCTGAGAGAGAATCCCATGGGGCGAGTATTGGGATTGGATTCGCCGCAGGGGCGACGCAAGCGGGAGCTGGAATCACCGTGGGTGGGCACTACAGCAAGGAAGAAAGCTCTTACGACAAAGGCACCTATCTAAATACGGAGTTTATGGTCGAGCCGAGCAAGCTATCCATTAGCGCTCGTCAGGGAATCATTGATCGCCAGACTGGCATTGATTGGGACCGCCAGGAAAGCAGCAGCTTCGGGACTGGACAGTTAAGTTTTGACATTGGAGCTATCAAAAACGGAGAAGCGAGCTTCCAGAATCCGTTCAAAGGCAATCAGGTGACGACAGATGGACAAGGATTGTTTGGAACCCTATCAGCACCATTTGACTTTGTCGAGAGAGCCTTCGGTAGCCTCGGGGGAAATACGGGCGGCTGGTTGGGGAACGCTATCAGCGTGGGGGGAGAAAGCTTTTATGCCTCGGCATTAAATACGTTATTATACGGCGACTCGGCCGCTATTGATGATGTCTGGGCGCGCGCTGGGCTTAGCGGCGCTAGCGCTGTTGGGGCAAATATCGTCGCTCATGGTCCTATCGATTGGACGAAGAACCCAGCAGAAGAGCGGCTTTTAAAGCCAATTCTACACGGTCTCACGCAAGGTGCTGCGGCAGAACTTTTTGGGAACGAGTTTGCAGACGGATTCGTCGGTGCCACGATCGGAAGCTATGGCGCTGTTTTAGCAGAACAAGTTGGATTCGGCTTGAATATGAAGCCAGACCAAGTTCGTGAGCTTCAGCGACAATTGAGTCAGAACGCTGGGCAAGCATCGGTCGGGCTTTTCGGAGGTGACACCGATCTTGGCAGGATTGTGTCCGAGAACGTATGGGAATATAACCACGACTATACACAGATTCATCAGGTCATCCAAGCCCTGGAGGGAGTCAAAAACCAGGAGATATCGAATGAGCAATTCTACGATGTTATAGCCACGTATCATGCCGAGCAACTCCTCGACCAAACTGTAGGATTGTATTGGAACCCATTCGTAAGCCTACGATGGGCTACATCCGATGGGAATAAATATGTTCTCCAGCAAACGTTAAAGACTGATGTAGCTGCACTCCTTTCTATCTTGGTTGTTGAAGGCGCTATTACTTCACTGCCAGCGGTTGGCGAGTCGATGGATGCTGCGGAACTCATAGCGCCAGACTCTACCAAAATGGACAGAGCCATCGCGGGAACATCGCTGATTGTCGGCATTTTCGGGCCGAGCGTTTCACGCTGGATTAAGGGTGGCGATCACGCTTTTGAGCAACTCGAAGCAGTCGATGAACTAATTGATGGCATCGCAACGAGCGGCCGTAATCGCCAGGATGTCCGAAGCTTCACCATCGAGACTCAGAATGGCGACGCCACGGTAAAGGTCGATCAGAACACAGGCCACACTACTGTATTCAATGCAGACGGGAAAATTTTAGGATCCACGAACCCTGCTACCAACCCAGAAATAGCCCCGCTTAATGACGACATACCCCTTCTACTGAGCGTCACACCTGGCAACCCCCGATATCTGCCGGGCACAGCATCGAATGGCCCAGGCTTGCCTAGAATATCCGAAGGTGAGCAATGGCTCCGTGGTTCTGACGGAAATGCTGGCCGAGTCCCAGCCCAGATTGCAGAAAAACTTCAAGGACGGACTTTTCGCGATTTTGATGAATTTCGTTCCGCCTTCTGGATCGAGGTTAGCCTTGACCCGATCTTGAGTCCTCAATTCTCAGTTGGGAATCGAGCGTTGATGGCCCGAGGCAATGCCCCAGTGGCGGTCAAGGGTCAGCAAGTTGGTGGTCGGTTTGTTTATGAAATCGACCACGTAAAAGAAATTCAAGATGGCGGGAACGTTTACGACATGAATAATTTAATCATCCGCACACCTCTAAATCATATTCGGGGGAAATATTAAAAATGGAGCAAATTTTAGCACGCGAATCAACTCGAAAACTAGTAACCGAACTTCTAGAGATTCCCTCAGAAAGTAGAATGGAGGAAATCTTCGCCGAAGTAAATTTACTGTCTCCTGACCCTCAATGGAGCGACTATATCTACCACAGTGATCAGTTCTACCAAGATGGAAACTTCTGTATCGATGCCTTTTTGGACAAAATCTTCGCCTACAAGCCGATACAGCTGTGATAAGTAAACAACCTAAAAATGGAGCTATTTTGTCATATTTGAGAAGTAAAATGAGCAACGAAATCAAATCAAATTGCTCAACTCCATGCAAAACACACAAGAAACCAAAGCCGAGGCTCACGACCTAATCGATTCACTTCGAAGTGGAGACAACAGCGATACAAAAATAACTGAAATCGTGGAACGACTCGATGTATTGATGCCCGACCCGAACTACTGGGAATATGTGATCGATCTAAATCCACCAAGGGCATTTGCTTATAAGCCCATCCAGCTTTGACTCGCCCTAAAGCTTTACGTAATCAGTAAGTGGCAACCAATAGCATCCGCCCTGCCAGCGTGCCAACCTATATCGAAATCCTTAAAAGCTTCTTGGTATTTACGGCGCGCACCCATCGGCGAGACGGCTTTTACTTTTCATCCGAACGCTGAAACAAAAGCTCCACCCAAACGAGGTCCGATAATTCGATCTTTTGCCAGCCTTCGACAAACGGAATCAATTTAAGGATCCCGAGAAGATGAATTGAATCTCGTCTGCGGAAGAAGTGTTTTTTAAAGTTCATGTCCATAATCCCGAGAACGCTCTTTCTCGGTTGTGAATAAATGCGCAAGCTCAATCCCGAGTGCTCCTGCGCACTCCTCTACACTCATGCACACGACATCATCACCGCTCTGAGCGACCACTGCCGCTGCCGAGAAATCAACAGGGCTGCCGCTGGCACCGGCTCCCTTCTTCTTCAAGCGGACGATTGCTTGAAGGTATGAACCGAACTCAGACTTTCCAATCCCCCCTTGCAACGCCGCGTCGAGAACCTTAGAGCGCTGCGAAAAATAAGTTTGAGCACGGAGTTCAAGATGCCCATTCTGCTCTTCACCAAAAACTAAAAGATGATGATCGTCTTCACCTTTATGCAGCCGACACCCCTTTAAATAGGCACGTGGATCGAATTTGTCGATCTCCGACTTACACGACGCTTCATCTCGCTTGAACTCAATCAAGAGCCACTTACCCAGATCTGATGAGAAGATCGTGTCTCCAGCCTTCTCATGATTCCCATCAAGAGGCATGACGAGGGAATCAAGGCCCCAATAGCGGAATACAAACAAGTATTCGACAGTTTTTTCCCACCATAAAATCGTTCGAGCCATCTCAGTCAGGCTCCAGCGTGCACCGGCCCTAGGGGATACGCCAGCCAAATCTTTTTGAACGGTGAAATAGGCAAGTCAATGCACGGATCCTTCTGGGCTTGAACGGTGCTGTCTCAGTAGAAACAATGAACCGTAACTTCTATGCGGAGGGCCCTCCCCATGAGAAATCCTTGTGAATATCATGGATTCGGTCTAGCCTCCCCTCTGTAATGGCTACTGGCGATCAGATCAAAGCGTTGATCCGCTCTCACTTTGATGAAGATAAAGAGCGTTTCCATACGCTGGCCCTCCAAGTTGCTGCCCATGAAGCGCGAAAAGGCCATAGCTCCCTCGCCCATGAGATCAAGGATCTGGTCGGAAGAACCAAGGTTGGACGGACCTCAAATTTGGTCGCCTATCCTGACGAGTTAAATGGCCTGATGGTCAATGAATTACCCTCCGAAGGGGTGAACGCACTCGTGTTGCACAAATCCCACAGAGAGCGGATTAGTCGAATCATTCACGAATACAAGCAACGCGGCAGATTAAAAGGTCACAACCTTGAGCACCGCAGAAAGTTGCTTCTCTCAGGCCCACCAGGAACAGGAAAGACACTGACCGCAAAATCGCTAG
>JAHDFZ010000002.1:0-28869 GCA_020627905.1 Verrucomicrobiota bacterium | reverse complement strand
TAGGATTACCGCTGAGAACCATTCAAGTCGACCGACTGGTGACCAAGTTCATGGGAGAAACAGCCGCCAAGCTTCGCCAGATATTTGACATCATTAATCAGTCAGAAGGCATTTTTTTGTTCGATGAGTTCGATGCCATCGGTGCTGATCGCGGTCGAGAAGATGACATCGGTGAGATGCGAAGAGTGCTCAATGCGTTTCTACAGTTCATCGAGTCTGACACATCCGACAACATCATTGTCGCAGCCACAAACAATTGTGAGATGCTGGATCGAGCGCTGTTTAGGCGATTCGATGACGTCCTTCACTATGATCTTCCGGATCCAGAACAGATAGGGCAGCTGATGGCAAATCGCTTGGCAAGCTATGTTGCTAAAAACTTCAATTTTCCGAAAGCCGCCCAATATGCCAGCGGGCTGAGCCAAGCAGAGGTCGACAGAGCTTGTAGCGATGCGATTAAATCGTCAATTTTGGCTGACAAGCCCACGGTCACGCAAAAATCCCTTTTGTCATTCATAGACGAACGGCGCAGAGCCATTCCCACGTCGCAGTAGTCATGGCGATCAAAAACAAAAATCACATCATAATCGATGGACGCTTCGTCGCTAAGTCCGAATACACTTCGAGGCCGCGAAACTTTTCTGCAAAAAGAGAACTTCCAATCAGAGAGCGAGCAGAGCACTCGCAAATGCTTAGCCGAGCATTTGAGCATGCCTGGGATACAGGCGCTTCAGAATCAATTGAATCAGAAGCTACTAGGCATGGCGTTTACATCGAATTCAGTGACGATGGTGAAGGCGCTCTGGCCACCAAGAAGCTGGAGGATTTGAAGTCAAAGAAAATTCGACTGCTCAACGTCAAACGCACACAAGACGAAGATGGAAAAGTCGTCACAAGGGCAACAGTTTTCATTGCAAATGACAAACGCAGTCACTTCTTGGAGAAGATTGAGCAATACGCAGACCCATCTCAAGACAACATCCGGCCGAAAGATGACGGAACGGAAACGAGAACACGCACAAACGCACCTCTTGTGGATTCAATTTCATCAATCAGAGCCGCTGTTTTGGACTCGTTCTGGACTGATCCATCGGCTCCGATTCCAGATGTGGAAACCAGAATCGAGGTCTGGTTGAACGGAGACGCGCTCGCAATCGAAAACGAATTTCGCGAGGTCTGTCAGTCTCTTGAAATCGACTGTGCCGAAGGATCATTGCGCTTCCCTGAACGAACAGTTATTTTGATAACTGCCAACGGAGATAAGCTTCTAGCCATTATTAAACGAGCTGAGGCAGTAGCCGAATTCAGACTGGCTAGAGAAACGTCGGCTTTTTGGCTAGATCTCCCGAATTCGGAACAAGCGAGCTGGACCTCAGAATTACTCGAAAGGCTTGACCTTAAAGATGGTGCTGAAGACCTCGCTGTCTGTATACTCGATTCAGGAGTCAACTGGGGACACCCGCTACTCTCGCCTATTATCGAAGAGAAGGACTGTCTGACTCAGGACCCAAAATTTAACAATTCAGATATGGAGGGGCATGGGACTCGCATGTCTGGAGTAGCTGGGTATGGAGATCTAAAGGACTCCCTCAACTCCTCGCGACCTTTGGAAGTAACGCATCGACTTGAGTCCGTGAAAATCTGGCCAGATGTCGGTGAGAATGCCAAGGATCTGTGGGGCCTTATCACGGAGCAGGCAGTGAGCATAGCTGAGATTCACAACCCGAAAAGAGACCGCATTCTGTGTCTAGCAGTAACATCCACTGAAACCAGAGACAATGGGAGACCAACCTCTTGGTCTGGTGCGATTGATAAAATTTGCGCCGGAGTGGATGGCGGTCCAAAACGTTTACTCGTTCTCAGTGCCGGAAATCTAAAGCTATCGCACGAGAGCGTCCTGGCTTATCCTGACCTTCAGGCATTAGAGGTTATTCATGATCCAGCGCAAGCTTGGAACGCTTTAACGGTAGGAGCCTACACCGAACTTGATCGGATTACGGACCCCCAGCTAAAGGACTACTCCGTCGTCGCCAAAGCGGGAGAGCTTTCTCCTTTCTCAAGCACATCCCTTTTGTGGCAAGACAAATGGCCACTGAAACCTGATGTTGTGTTCGAGGGTGGTAATCTCGCCATTGATGAAACTGACTTTTACGACGAAAGCGACGATCTCTGCCTGATAACAACGAACCATAATTTCACTCGACAACTTTTTACGAGCTTCAATATGACCAGTGCCGCGACTGCTTACGCGGCCTGGATGGCAGCAAAGGTCAAGGCTGCCTACCCTGAGCTTAAGCCGGAAACAATACGTGGATTGATTGTGCATTCTGCTGAGTGGACGGAACAGCTCAAGCGACAATTTTTAGACAATCCTGAATCTCCAACCAAAGACGATGTCAAAAATCTCGTCAGAATTTGTGGTTGGGGTGTCCCCAATCTCAATCGAGCGCTTCACACTGCGGGGAATGCTCTGACGTTGATAGCAGAGCGGCAGATCCAACCCTTTCGGAAAAACGACAAGGGGCGCTACTCAATGGGCGATATGGACATGTTCACTCTTCCATGGCCTATTGAAGCTTTACAAGCATTAGACGCAAATGTTCCTATTTCACTGCGCGTGACCCTCTCATATTTCATAGAACCGGGGCCAGGGGAATTAGGCTGGGACCATCGATACCGCTATCCTTCCCACGGGCTGCGGTTCTCAATAATACGCCCGCTCGAGCCTCCAGGAGATTTCGAGAAGAGAATCAACCAAGCGGCACGTGCTGAAGGTGAGAAAGTCGACTCCTCTGGTAATTCTGACCGATGGACTCTAGGATCGAATAGCCGTCACAAGGGTTCGATTCACTCAGATATCTGGACAGGCAGTCCGCAGGAATTGGCCTCATGCAATCGCCTTGCCGTTTACCCAATCATCGGCTGGTGGAGAGAGAGGGCCCATCTTAAGCAGGTAGAGAGCATCGCTGAATACTCTTTAATCGTCTCAATTCTGACGCCAGACAAGGAAGTCGATCTCTACACCCCAGTCTTGAACCAGATAGGGATCCCGGTCTCAGTCTAGACATGCCGACAACTTGCATCACCCTGGAAAATTGAAACCGGTTTCAATTCTTCCCCGATTTCTTGAATCTCTTCCTGAACCTACGCTCCTCACGCACCGCATCCAGAATCGTCGAGGCGCTCTTCATGTGCCTTGTAGGGATAAAGAACATTCCCTTTGATGCACGCTGCCAGGGTTGTTCGTATCTTTTGAGATAGGCCATAGACGCCATCAGAAGCGAACCCTCGCGGGGGTGGTCGTTGACGTTCTCGTAGATGGCGAAGAGAAGATCGGGAGATGCTGTGAGATCCAACATGTTCTGGTGCTTGCACCAATCCTCCTCAGAGATCATGAAATAGTCGCCATGATCCCCTGAGCGTAGCTTGAGGCACTTTACCTCCACTTCGAGGTGGCGGACGTTGCGCAGCAGAAAGTCCCCCCGTTTGATTCCGGCTTTCGCCGATGCCGTGTATTGCTTGAACCCCGCCTGTGACTGATCGATCCTTTCCACCATCACCTCATGGGCGTTCATCTCCTGCACGAATAACTCTTCTGCTCGTGCTCCTGCATCGATCTGCACTTGAGTGATTGCCCTTCTTGAGAACTTGTTGAAAAACCATCTCATGGGAGATCATTGGTGGCAAATGCTCTTGGTTTCAACCTGACTATTTGCAACCGGTTGCAAATCTGCCCGTTTCGAGACTCGCCGGTCAATGCGAGTAAGCTTTGGTCTGCTGGCCTTCTCACAGGATGGAACCACCACCCTCTATCGGCTTACCCTACATAGAAGAAAAGATAAGGAAAACCCCCGTCTTAAACACAAATCACCTCGCTATAAACAACAGCTTAGAGATAAACCACCTTATTAACCAGGAGGATAGAGTAATAGGCAATGCAGATGACGGTATAGAGAATAAACCCGATGTGGATGGTATAAAGAATCCCCCTTCTTAAAAACACCAACAACAGAACCAAGACCCGATTAGTCCCCACCCCTTTGCCAGACAGCACAACAACTGAAGTTATGCTGACACTGAGATCCTTGAGATGAGCTTTCGGAGACCTCGCTCACGAAGTGAGCAAATTAATGATCTCATCGACACAATCACGCGCATCAGCGCCAGCAGCCTCCAAGAGTCGTAAATACTCGATCAAATCAATCCTCCTCTCGCCAATTTCAATCTTAGCGAGCTTGCTCTGCTGCCAACCAAGCTTATCTGCCAACTGACGTTGATTGAGTCCTGAGTCACGACGGATGCGCTTCAACTGGGCTACCAGCGCTTGAGACTCAGGGGAATGGACTGTCTTGTTCACTACCGGGAACGTGACTCCTGGCTGAATTATCCCAAATTCGGATCAAAACTCTTGATCCGAATTCGGGATCTGCCATACTGCTCGAGATGAATGCACACTCCACACTGAATCCCAATCCCGCATCCGAATCACAGCCAGCTAAGAAACAAACGAGCACAGGAATCATTCTAGCACTCCTACTTGGCGGCCTCGGCATCCACTTATTTTATCTGGGGAGATGGAAGGTCGCTTTGCTCTATCTTTTCTTTTCGTGGACCCTCATCCCCCTCTTACTGGGACTATTCGACTGCTTTCGCATGAGATACCTTGTTGCGGTCGCCAATGGGGAGCAACAAGCCCTGACGGGCGGACGCCGCGTAGCCAGTCTTGCTGTCCGCACAGGTGGGGTTTTTGTGATCATGCTGACCATCGGAGCCATTGTTCAGAATGTTGATCAAAAGAGATTCGATCAAGATCGCGACGATATCATTGCGGAGATGAGGACCAGCTTAGAAGGTGGTGACGTCGACACGGCCGTCCAAATCGCCAGCGAATTTGCGACAGTCGATGATGCAGAGCTACGGGAATTGGCTTCTACAGCTCGTTTGCGCCAACAAGAGGAACAACGGAGATTTGCTAGGGAAGCAGCCGTGCGAAGGCAGGAAGAGGCTGCTGCGGCGGAGCTGGCGAAAATCTCCGATCTCAGCTGGGAAGAGTTCGACTCAATCTACAATCTTATGAGCGACTGGACGGAGATCCAAAAAGAAGAAAAGTGGAAAGAGTTCAAGGGGAAGACAGTTCAATGGACAGGGGAGGTTGTCGACGTTGACGATTCCTTCGGCGGCTTAAACCTCAGCATGCGAATGAATCGCGATACCCTGACCTTCGACCTGATGCTTTCAGTGAATGCAGATTCTAAACCAATGGCACTCGAACTGAGGAAGGGCGAAATCGTGACTTTTCGAGGAGAACTGTCTCGCTGGGGAAGCTTGCTCCCTACCTTACTCAAGGATGGAAGTATCGTTAAATGAGCTTATGCGGAACCTTCTCTTTTTTTCTCGACTTCGATTCATCCAATATACCCCTTATTTTCGCGCACCTTACCCCTTGACACGCTACCCCTTTCTTATGGTTATTTTTCCATGTCCACTGAAAGAGCCAGGCCCCGCGTTCGAAATCGTAAGCGAAGACCAAAAATCAACGGGGTTGGAAAAGACGAGCTGGATTCTCAAGTTCGTAACGTCGTCATACCTCCTCCGGCCAACAGCGACGACCATAACGAGCATGAGGAGCAACAAGTGTGGCGAACTGAGCAACTCATGCTCCAGGGTTACTCATCAGCGCGTCAACTGCGGCCACTCTTAGAAGAAACCGACATCCGACGGGTCAACAGATACATCAAGCGCGTCCATGCGAGATGGGAAATAGCGGGAGGGCCAGTTAATGAACGCAAGGCAAGGGGACAAAGCATCGCCCGATTTGAGGCACTGCTCACGCAGCTCTACGATGAACTCGGAAACTGCTCGTCCAATACTGAAAGGTTCAGATATCTTTCAGCTATATTTAAAACGGGGGAGAAACTAGACGCACTCAAAGGTTTGACTCCCGAGGTTATCGCCAGGATCAATAAAGAGACACCCATGCCGCCGAACATGAAAAAACAGCTCGAGAAAGCCCATCAAAATGAGGAGATATGGACGAATTTCATCTATATGCTTGAGGAAGCCGCGGACGAGGTTGCAGCTAAGCAGCAAGATGCTCAAACAGACTCACAGATCTAAAGGTTGCCACGGAGCATAAGCGTTAAGCAATCCTAATTTGCAACCGGTTGCAAGATTCGATATGACAGCTCTAGCCCGCGAGATTTTCTGCCATTGGCGCTACACAACCAGAGTAGCGTCGGGCGAGGTGCCTATACGGAGCCGCGAGAACATACTGCCCGGCACGGTTGATGGGTCCTCGTTCGAGAACGCCGACAGCGCGCAACCTCTTGATAATGGCTCTTATATCGAAATTTTGATGCCCTAAAGCCTGGGGGAGCTGATTAGAAAGAGCGCCATGGCTCGTCAGCAAGTCAAGCACTAGGGATGCGTGTTCAGGATTATCGATTGCATCGTAAAGCCGCATTGACAAGAGGCCCAATGAAGAGGCCTGCTCACATCCGTCCAGATGGTCCTGGATATGCCGAAAAATGACCGCCATCCGGCTCGCTCCATCTTCTGCGACCCGGTCGAGGACCGTAGTGATAGAGTCTAGAGGAGCAGTCTTCGTGAGTTCACTCTTTGCCAAATTATAGGTCAATTCAAGCCGGATCGCCTTATTCGTTTTTGCATACGCTTTAAACTCAATCCCTCGTGTGAGCCGCTTCTTTAACACTGGTGCTTTGACTCGAACTTCCTCGACTAAGGTCGGATAGCTCTCAACAGCCGCCTCGCGGGTAATGCCTTCAATAGCAGCTCGTATGCGGCCCACATCCGTGATGCTGCGTTCTGAACGGACCTCCCAATAAACTTCAGCTTTATGGACGTGAACCCTCGAAAAGCCCGAGACCCTCTCAATTCTATCAGAACTACCCTGACTCAGACTTAATGACCTACTGACCTCGGAGTCTAAAGACTCGCAAACATCTGACCAATATCTTCCAATCATTCCTCGACGAGTCCCCTCCGATTTGAGGTAGCGTCTTTGAAAGCCCATGATGAGGTTGTCGTTTCCAGTCAATGAGACTTCATCACTGAAATTAGGTGTCCGACTAGACGTCAGAATTCTTTCTTCTTGGCAGCTTAGTCTACGTCGTCGAATATTGTGAAACGCATAGCGTGAAAAATTAAGTCGCAGATTCGCATCAAGATGAGCGAGTGGTCGGCAGCCTGCTTCCAAGGAAGAGATCTTTATGCTCATGTCTCCACCCATAATGGGATATCCCGCCCGTCCGACACCTGCCCCTCTTCCCCTCGGGCTGATTTTCATCTTCTCATACGCCCTAGACTCATTTCGATTCATCGCATTGAACAGGAACCCATGAGGTGCAATTATTCCCTCTGGCCCAAAATACGAGCAGTTTAATTGAGTCGCTCGATCCGTTATTCTTGATACTCTGCCGAGATGGCTGCAAAATCTTCCTAGATTGTCAGGCTCATCGAAGGCCAATTCCATCGTCTTGAGACTGCACACAGTTCTGTCAAAAAATGCATTCGAGGCGGTCGGGACCTCACGAAAAGAGTCTAGTATCATGACTGCTCCTTTCTTGGATGCTGAGAGCAGTGCTCAATTTTTTCTATCTCGGACAATCGGTATCTCACGAATCGGTTGCCTAACTTAAACGAGCTTAGGTAGCCCGCCCGCTCTTTGCGCTTTATCGTTTCAACCGAACAACTCCATCGCTTAGCCAACTGCTGACGTGTCAGGCAAGCTCCGTTCTTTGTCTCTTTTGGTATGGGTGTATCACTCATGTGATATCACCTAGGAACAGATGAGAACAGAAATAATGGGAAAGACTGCCCCGGAAATTGGACGATGTGGCAGTTTATTCTTTTTGAGGCCGCCCACGCTTTCCCGGAGCATCAAAGAAGCCAAAGAAATCGAACGCCTTTGTCCAGGCGCTGGACGAAACAGACTCTTTCAATTTCGCCACCTCTGCACGGATTTCCTGGTCGGATGGGTTTATGTCCTTGAGTCGGTGCTCGGCCCAGACTTTCAATGCTCTGCGCTTGGTGGCATTCCGATCTAAGCAGTCAGACTCTCCTCTTGACTGGTGAATGGCAAGCATGATCCACTTCCGGGGACTATTCCCGCTTGGACCAAAAAGACGATCCACGTAGTCTGACGCCGATTGGACAAGCGACTCTAGGTCGGAAAAAAAGTTAGCCTTTTGCAGTTCGGCGAATCTCAAAACCTCTTTACCAAACTCCAACCGCAATTCATTGAGAATGGTCGAATCGGGTAGGTGAGTTTCAACTTCGAGTTTTTGAAAGATAAAATAATCTTTCAGAATGAAGAAGATGCCTGGTTTATCCATGACTCGCAGGGCATGCTGGCCAAACTCCGCGATTTCCAGAGCCAAAACTTTATCTCTCATGGAGCGGAGTTCCTCGGACTCCTCACTATACAATTCCATCGATCAACCTCCTCTATCGAGCCAATATTTAAAACACTGCGCACAAAGTGGCAAGAAAATGGCAATGAATTTCAAACCGCGAGTGCCGCTTCCTTCGTAAGTCGTTGAAAGAGAGGTGGCTCGACCCAGATTTGAACTGGGGACACAAGGATTTTCAGTCCTCTGCTCTACCAACTGAGCTATCGAGCCGAATGAATCACAGCGAAGGGCTGAGATGTTCGCTCCTGTCTGAATGACAGGGCGGGAAGATTGACACCGATTGATGGGAAAACAACCAAAAAGTATCGCTGAATTTCCCTTTTTTAGGAAAAGTGCTCAGACGGCGAGCATTCAGAAGAAACTTCTAGCTGTTTTGCGATTCTTTGCGTAAAGAGAAGGGCAAAACGTTGTCTATAGAGTGAGAAAGTGAATCGGACCGCCACGCACTGCTCTTCGTGAGCGCACAGCTTTCGACATCCTAGCGCCCCCACCCCTATGAAATCTTTTCCTTTTCAGCAGGTGAACTGGCTTTCCAGTATCTTCCTCATTGCTACCTTTTTCGGCACCCTCATCGGCGTGCCTTTGTTCTTCATCTTCGCTGAGTTCGAGTGGACTTATCTGGCCCTGTTCTTCGGCTTCTTCATCCTCACGGGGATGAGCATCACGCTGGGCTATCATCGTCTCTTCGCTCATCGATCCTTTCAGGCGAGCAAGCCTGTCCGCTTTTTCACCCTGATCTTCGGGGCAGCAGCCTTCGAAGACTCCGCTCTCGATTGGGCTTCTGATCATCGCGACCACCACAAGCATACTGATCACGACGATGATGACCCTTACAGCATCTCCAAGGGATTCTTCTGGGCTCACATCGGTTGGATCTTCTTTAAGCTCTACCCACGCCAGCTCAACAATGTGGCGGACCTGAAGAAGGACCCGCTGGTCATGTGGCAGCACCGCCACCACCGCACCATCGCCCTTCTTGTGGGACTGGCTCTGCCAGCTCTCATTGGCTTTGCCTTTCACGGAGCGATCGGTCTGCTTGGTGGGTTTCTTTTCGGCGGGCTTGCCAGACTGGTTGCCGTGCAACACTCGACCTTCTGCATCAACTCTCTCTGCCACATGATCGGGAAGCGCCCCTATGACAAGCAGAGCAGCGCTCGCGACAGCGGGATCATGGCCATTTTCACCTTTGGCGAGGGCTACCACAACTACCACCACTCCTTCCAGCATGACTACCGCAACGGGGTCAAGCCATGGCAGTGGGATCCTACTAAGTGGACGATCTGGTCTCTTGAAAAACTCGGCCTGGCGAGCGGACTGCGCCGGGTGCCGGAGGAAAAAGTCATCATGGCTCAGGTTCGCCAGCTGCGGAAAGAGACAGAAGCTCATCTCAACACCGCCGAACAGCACCAGGACTCGTGCCCGAAGCATCGCGATGCCTACCAGCGCCTAAAAGACGTCTCCAGACATCTGGCCGAAGAGTTCCGTGAGCTCGAAGAGGCTGCCGCTAAGCGCGTCAAACTTTCTGGGCAGAAGCTCCGCCACTGGCGCATGGAGGTCGAGCACGCTCGGACTCTCCTCGCTCTGAGCAGCGCGGCGATGTTGGCGTAATGCGGAAGATGCGACCGTCAACGCGTAGCCGCGTCGGTAGTGACGTGGATCTGTCCACACGCCAGCCGCTGTATGCCGCAGCCTAGGCCCTCCGATCCACAATCTCACGCTACGCAGCTCAACTATCGCGGCTACATTTCATAGCAGCACAACCACGTCGCCGCGGCGGTCACGACGTGGATCTGTCCACACACTAGCGCCTGTCTGCCGCAGACCTCCGCAATGCAGACAATCTGCGACTTGCGCGCGTCCGCATCCCTTGGCATCGTTGGGGCCGCTCGTTCCTGCTGCGGCCAGTGATTTCCCCCGACCATGCTCAAGCTCGCCTTCGAAAAACTCTTTCAAGCTCGTCGCCCCAGCCAGCGTCCGGGGGCTGATGATGGTTTCGATGCCTATGAGAAGCCGTTTCTCGACCATTTGGAAGACCTGAGGGTCACCCTGTTCAAGGTCGGGGCCGTCCTTGCGGTCACCACGATTTGCGCCTTCACCTTCCACCAGCAGATTTTTGAGCTGCTCCTGCAACCGGCGAAAATGATCGAGGTCGCAGACGGGGTCAGCCTCTACGAGCGGACGGACTTCATGACCCTCAAGCCGCAGGAGATCATCATCCTTATGCTGAAGGTGTCGTTCTTCGCTGCCGTCATCGTCTCCTTTCCTTTCAGTGTCTATTTCCTCTTCGAGTTCATCCTGCCGGGGATGCGACAAATGGAGAAGAAAACGGTCATCCCGGGGGTCGTTGTCGGCTTCTTTCTGTTTCTGATCGGAGTATCGTTCGCCTTTTACTTTGCCGCGCCGATCGCCCTGCAGTTCTTCTACAAGTTCGAGAATAGCCTCATTTCCAGCATGAATCCGGCCGAGGAGGCGCTGGAAAAAGACCTGCAGCGGCTGACGCTGCTTGGGCTGGATGGCCAGGAGATCCTCCCGATCGAAGAGGGAAAAGAGGCGAAGACCACGGCAGAAACCAGTGAGTCGGCACTTGATGGGCCAACGAAAGCCGCTGTCCGCGACTACATGATGAGCCTGCTCGCCACGCCGGTGAGCTCCGGCCATGTCTTCCGCTACGATGAGGGTCGGGACAAGATCGTCATGCTCAAATCGAAGGGTGCCACCGGCGTCTACCAGATTGGCGAATACATCAATTTCATCACTCGGCTGGTCCTTGTCTTCGGAATCAGCTTTCAGCTTCCCGTTGTCGTGACCATCCTAACGAAACTGGAGCTCCTCACAGCCCGCGTCATGCGCGCGACGCGGACTTACGCCTGGATTGTCATCCTCGTCGCGGCAGCCATTCTCACGCCACCGGATCTGATCACCCTGACCATGCTGGGGGGACCGATGATCTTCCTTTACGAAGTCTGCATCATCATCGCCACCGTCATCGAAAAACGACGCGAAAAGGCGAATATGACGGAAGAGGAGAAAAAGCAGCGACGCCTGGAGCAGCTTTACCTGAAACCCGCCGATGAGCTCACCGAGGAGGAGAAAGAGGAACTCCACCAGGAGCAGATCGCGCAATACGAGCGTGAGCACGCGCATATGTTCGATGAGGAGAGCGATCACCATCATCACGAGGACATCGATGAGCACTATGGCCATGAGTTGCCGCACCATGTCGAAAGCCAATCAAGTGACGGCCAGGACCAGAGCGATCCTGATGAAAGCGGGCGCAGCGCTGGTATGGAGCGAGGTCATTTCTATTCCGAAACCGATCCAGACAGCGCAGCGACGGAAGAAGAACCTCTCGAAGGCGGCAGGGATGAGCTCACCGCCTCGGATGACGATGATGAGCCCTGTCAACCGAGCGGGCCCATTGTTGACCTCAACCACGCGACTGAGGAAGAACTCCTCAGCCTTCCAGGCATTGAGCCCTATGATGTGGAGATGATCATCGGCCACCGACCCTTTCACTCATTCGATGAATTGGAGGATCTAGGCGGTCTCAGCACCGAACAGGTCAACAAGATCGTTGACCGGATCATGCTGGGCTAGCGTATTGCCTTCGTCAGCAGCCTCCCTATCGCCTCCGCAACTTTGACCCCCGGATGCGGTAGGCCGGCGCTCTCAGCGCAATGTGGTTTCCGTATCGCGCAAACACACACGCGCTAGCTCAATTTCACACGGGCCTTGCGAGAACCTGCACGTTCTTGCGCAATCTGAAAAGAGAAGAACATGGATCAGGCATAGGCAAGCCGACTCACCTGCGCCTATATGAGACACTGCATAAAGGCCTCGTTACCAGAGGCTAGCAGCAGACGTCTCTCATTTCACCCTTCCCAGCGATCATGCAACTTCTCGCCCTCAAGCCACGCTCAGCGCTCGAAACTCGGGCCCCGGTCGATCCGACCAGTGTTAAAAAGCTTCTCTCACTGGGCATCGAGGTGGTTGTCGAATCGGGCGCAGGCCTTGGTAGTCAGCACCCGGATACAAGTTACCAGGAAGCAGGCGCCTCGATCACAGATGATGTCGCCACAATCGCGAAAAATGCCGACATCGTCATAAGAGTTGACAAACCCACTACTGCCGACATCGCACTGCTGAAGCGCGGGGCGCTTCACCTCAGCTTTCTCGACCCCTTCGCGAACCCGGATCTACTGGAGGCATTTGCTCAACAAGCCGTTACCGCCATCAGCCTGGAAATGATTCCACGCACCACTCTGGCGCAGAAGATGGATGCGATCAGCTCCCAGGCGAACCTGGCCGGCTATGTGGGCGTCATAACAGCCGCCGAACGAAGCCAGCAGATTTTCCCGATGATGATGACGCCAGCCGGCACCATCTCACCCACCAAGGTCTTCGTCCTTGGGGTAGGGGTGGCAGGCTTGCAGGCGATCGCTACGGCGAAGCGTCTGGGAGCTCGCGTCACCGCCTTTGACGTGCGACCCGAAGCTCTCGAGCAGGCAGAGTCCCTGGGAGCAAAAGCACTCCGCATCGATCTCGGAGGAGATACCACTGGCACTGATCAAGGCTATGCGCGCCAGCTAACCGATGAACAGCTACAGCGGCAGCAGGAAGCACAGGCAAAAGTTTGCGCCCAGAGTGATATCGTCATCACAACTGCGAAGGTCTTCGGCCGCAAGCCCCCCGTGCTCATCAAAAAAGATGTCGTGGATCAAATGAAGCGCGGTTCCATCATCGTAGACCTGGCTGCTGAAACTGGCGGCAATGTTGAGGGGATCGTGTCCGGTGAGGAAACCACCACTGACAATGGCGTCCTTCTCGTCGGGCTGGAAAATTTCGAGGGGCGCGTCGCCACTCACGCCACGCAGGTCCTGGCAGCGAATTTCGCCAATATGATCGAACACTTCTGGGATACCGATGCGAAGAACTTCCCCATTTCTCTCGATGACGAAATCCTCAAAGGATGTGTCCTGACACATGACGGCTCCATCGTCCACGAACGCTTCACCAAATAGAACGAAACCTCTTTTTCACCATGGAACTTACCCTCCTCCTCTTTGTCTTCGTCATGGCAGCCTTTCTTGGATTTGAACTCATCCAGAAGGTTCCTTCCCAGCTACACACTCCTCTCATGTCTGGCTCTAACGCTATTTCAGGGATCACCATGGTCGGAGCTCTCGCAGCAGCCGGCACGATGGATTCTTCCCTTGGAAAATGGCTTGGATTGGCAGCTCTCATTCTCGCCACTATCAACGTCGTAGGTGGCTATCTCGTGACAGACCGCATGCTTGGCATGTTCCGGAAAAAAGATCGCTAACCGTTCTATCAAAACCACTTTTTCCTCGCCATGGAATTTCTTACCAATCTCGCCTACATCGCAGCTTCTGTGCTGTTCATCTTCGGCATCAAAATGCTCGGTTCGGCTGATACCGCACGTCGGGGCAATCTGATCTCTTCGCTGGGGATGTTGCTTGCCGTCGTCATCACCCTTTTCCAGGGCGGCCTCGACTACACGTGGATCATCGCAGGAATCCTCGTGGGCGGCGGCATTGGGGCCGTTGCGGCTAAGCGCGTGCAGATGACCGGCATGCCGGAACTCGTCGCCCTTTTCAACGGATTCGGTGGTCTCGCATCTCTCCTCGTTGGCTGGGCAGAGGTCGCGAAGGACCCCTCTCTCTCCTCCGGCCCGAATCCAACCTTCACCGCTGCAGCTGTTGTCTTTGCTATCCTCGTTGGCGGGATTACTTTCACTGGCAGTTTGTTAGCGTATCTCAAACTCTCCGGAAAACTGGGCGGTAGCGCTACCACATTCCCCGGACAGAAGGCCGTGAACGGACTGGTTCTCCTGCTTCTGTTAGGCTTTGGTATCGCCTTCGCCGTCACACGTGAGCCAGCTCTGCTTTACGTCGTGATCATCCTCTCCCTCGCTATCGGTGTCCTCGGTGTGCTGCCGATCGGTGGCGGCGACATGCCGGTCGTCATCTCATTTCTCAACAGCTTTTCTGGAATCGCTGCTTCAGCGGCTGGCTTCGTGATTCTCAACAATGTTCTCATCGTAGCGGGCTGTCTTGTCGGTGCATCCGGCATCATCCTGACTGTCATCATGTGCAAAGCGATGAACCGCTCTCTGGGCAATGTGCTTTTCGGCTCCTTCGGAGCTGCCGCCGGCAGTAAGCAGGAAGTGGAAGGAGAGATGAAAGCGATCACTTCTGATGATGCATTCTATGTGCTGGAGGCTGCCCAGTCCGTTGTTTTCGTCCCTGGTTATGGAATGGCAGTGGCGCAGGCTCAGCATGCGGTGAAGGAGCTTGGCGAGATCCTCGAGAGCAATGGGGCTGAGGTGCGTTTTGCTATTCACCCGGTAGCCGGCCGTATGCCGGGACACATGAATGTGCTGCTGGCTGAGGCGGATGTCCCCTATGAGCAACTCTGCGAGATGGATGATGTCAACGCCATCATGGAGAGTGTGGATGTCGCCATTGTCATCGGGGCGAACGATGTCGTCAACCCGTCGGCCGCAGAGGATGAAACCAGTCCCATCTACGGCATGCCGATTATCAACGTGCATCAGGCTCGCACTGTCTTCGCGCTGAAGCGAGGGCAGGGGGCCGGCTTCTCAGGTCTTGTGAATACGCTATTCTTTCGGAATAACTGCCGCATGATCTATGGCGATGCCAAGGAGACGATGAACAATCTCGTCGGGCAGTTTAAGGATTGAGTGGCGATCTTCTCCTGGTCGCACGGATTTACATCGGCGGCTACACGATACGCAGGCCCACTCTCCAACACCTAGCCGTGTGCCGTGAGGCCGTCGAACTGAAGCAGCCCTCTGTCTAAACACAGGCTGCCCTTTTGCCAACTCCACGGATTTACATCCGCGGCTACACCACGCGCAGACCCTTTCCTTCATCATCCCTGTAGCCGCGCCGGTAACGGCGTGGATCTGTCCGCAGGTCAGCCTCTGTCTGCCGCTGATCACTTCTTCGTCTTGATCGGCCTCTTCCGATCGGGCCAGAAGGTCCGGCAGAGCTCACAGGTCAGTCCCTGACAACCTCTCGCCGTGCAGTGCTCGCGTCCGTAGAAAATAATCTGGAGGTGAAGCCTGTTCCAGCGATCCTCAGGGAACAGCCGTTTTAGATCTTTCTCTGTCTGCTCCACGTTTTTGCCATTCGTCAGCTTCCAGCGCTGAGCTAGTCGGTGAATGTGTGTATCGACCGGGAAAGCAGGAACATCAAAAGCCTGCGCCATCACCACAGAGGCGGTCTTATGCCCAACCCCGGGCAGGGCTTCCAAAGCGGCAAAATCAGCAGGCACCTGTCCTGCATGCTCCTCCATGATGATCCGGGACAGTTCCCAGATCGCCACAGACTTGCGCGGAGAAAGTCCGCAAGGTTTGATGATCTCGCGGATTTCCTCGACGGAGAGCTTCATCATGTCCCGTGGATTGTCAGCTCTCGCAAATAAGTGCGGCGTGATTTTGTTTACCCGCTCATCGGTGCATTGCGCCGACAACAGAACAGCGATCAGCAGAGTGTAGGGATCGTGATGATCCAGCGGCACCGGAGTCTCCGGATAGAGCTCCTCCAGCCTCTTGACGACGTGAGCAGCGCGCTCAAGTTTCGTCATGATTAGGCACCGCGCGGTGCATCGTTGGCAGTAGCACCCGCGTTCGCCTGATTGTTGCGGGATGGCGCAGCATCAGGGTTTAGGTGTGGGAATTCAGATTCGATGGCTTTGACCATTCGGCGGACGTGACCAGCATTTTTCACATGCGTGCGCCCTTTGAGGATCTTGTAGCTCTTTTCCATGGAACCCCACTCGAGGATTTTGATCGGCACGTTACGCACACCCCACCGGCCGATTTTATCCAGCATGGGCTTGTAAAGATCGATCGTCTGCGTGCCAACGAGAGCACTGCCGTAATCATCGATGATGTATTCGTAAGGCAGCCCCTCGATCGTGAAACGGGTGCCCATAGGATATTTCGACCAGTCTGCAGCCGCGCTGCGGACGGTGTTAGAGTATTTCAGCTCGTTCCCGGCTGCGCTGAGCTTGCCGTAGGGGAGGCTGTCCTCCTGCAGGTGGGAATAGGCCGTCGTCCGCACCATCATGATCTGCCCGGTCGGGCGGCTGCTGACCGGCGTCAATGGGACCGAAGTCAACACTGTCATGGATCCGGGGTAGCTGGTGCTGACGGGGGCAGGGGGAGTCGAGGAGGGAAGATCAACCGTTTCCGTTAGACTGAGCTCCGAAGACTGCGAGATAGATGGGTTGGCAGCCAGAGATGCTTGTGCTGTCAGCGATGCCGCTGAGACCGTCTCCTCAAGAGCAGCGGACTCGTCGGCAGCTTCGGATGGCTTCTCTTCGCCGACAGCAGCCGATTCCGTAGATGCCAGGCCACTCACAAGTGAGGTGGATGTCCCCGTGCAACTGGTGAACGAAATCGCTGCCAGCGAAAGCAGCGGAAGGAGGAGGGGAGAAAATCGAACAGCGCGAATCATCGGTTTTCCAAAATTTTTGTCGCCGATGATCTCATGAAACCTCCAAACAGTCAAAGGAATGGTTTCTAAACGCCCTTTTCCTCCTCAGATTCACAAATCATTTTTGAGAATTTGCACTCCATTCTCCCGAATGAGGATTTGCGGCATGGCGAAATCGTCAGCCCCGGAAGCAAACAGGATGCGCTCATCGTCATCGCTCAGCCAGTTTCTCAGGGCACTTGCCGAGGGTGCATGCTCTTCTCCCTCAATGACAAGGATGCGAGGTCGCACAAAATCCCTCAAGAGTGGGTCCAGCAGGGGCGATGGCAGCACCGGCGTTTCTACATGTGCCCCGAGGATCCAGACATCAGCCGAGAGGTCGTGCGGCCTGGTCATCATCAGTTCTCGAAAAATCTCCGTCCCCGCATCTCCTGACCAGAGAATGCTGCGCCCGGCGAAGGTGAGTCGGCAGATCATCCCTCGATCATCGGCCAGCCGACCATCGCGCCCTGCTGGTGGCCACAGAACTTCGACCCGCTGAGTCTCCGTCAGATCGAAGGCCATGCGCGAATGGACCTGCAATCGGCCGAGACGCTTTTTCCGCTCCAGCGAGGTCAGTCTTTCGCGGATCGGTGGGTAAGCGGGCGACCGATTCGCGGCAGAGGGCTCCCAGACGAATGACGGCTTCATGCTCTGTAGAACCGTGAATCCGGCACCCATATGAGAGGAGTCTCCGTGGCTGAGCGCCAGCGCATCCAGCTGGTTCCACCCTTTCGCTCGCAGCAGAGGCAGCATTTGCTGGCGGTAGAGATAATCTCCTCCCGTATCATAAAGCCAAGCATGCTCAGGCCTTGCTCGATCCGACCCGACTTGCCATTGCTCGATCAGAGAGGCAGTCGCGCGCTCATGACCGGCTACATGGACCAGCAGGACCGTCTCCGGCTCCTCAATCGTCTCTCGCAGCGCTGTATGGTTCCGATCAAGTTGACCGACACGGATATCGGCCCCGGGGGCATGGGCAAAAAAAGAGGCAAAAGAAGCGAGCCAGAACGACAAGCCAACGTGCACAGCATTACACAGCCCGGCCAACCACGATAAGCCTATCGCCGAAATCCCCAGACTGCAGAGCGCAGCCCCCACGATAGCAGAGGCGATCGGGATCATAAAGAGATTGGCGATGATCCCGATCGGCGCGATGGCATGAAAGTGCCACCCCGTCCAGAAGACGGAACCGAGCCAGGAAGCGACCGAGACAGCCAGCATGGCCGTGAGACCGAAAACGACGCGCTCCCTCGTTCGCTGGGCCGGGCTGAGGAGTTTCCGAGGGAGAAATGGGTCAAAACCCCATGGCTTCTGCAGGCCGGCATGCAGCACCGGTGCCAGGAGGATCAGAACCAGCACGACACAGAAGGAGAGCTGAAAACCCGCCAGAAAGAGCATCTGCGAGTCGAATACCAGCAGGATGATAGCAGCGAGGCCAAGGCTGTTCAGCGCCCTTGGTTTCTCACGGAACAGGTAGGCGGCCAGGAATACGCTCAGCATAATCGCGGCCCGGACGGCGGAGGGCCGCAGTCCAGTGAGCAGAGCATAAAAAAGCACCACCGGGATGACCACGCAGGCTGCCCAGCGGAGAGACATTCCACAGCTGATACAGATCAACAGGGCGAAACCACCCACCAGCCCGACATGCATGCCGGATACGGCGAAGAGGTGGGCCGTCCCACTCTCGTGAAATCGATCCTCTACCGCCGGAGGCGCCCGATCACGAAGCCCCAGCACCATCGCGATGGTGAGAGCCGCATAGGGCTCATGCTCGGGGGCTACCGCCACCAGCAGCGCTCTCTCCGCCTTCCGACGCAATCGCTCAGCGACGGCAACAAGAGGGTTTCCAAAGCTCTCGCCCGTCGTCTGGAAATGATAAGGGGCATGGGTATGCAGCTCAGCCACACTCCCGGACTCACGAAAGTAGAAGCGTCGGGCATCAAATCCGCCGGGAACCACGGGATCCGGAAAGGGCTGAATCACCCCGCGAAAGCTCACTGCCTCCCCGTATGCCGGGATCTCCGTCACCGAGCGGGCGAAGAAGCGCAGGCGATGATCGACCTCTACCTCATGCTCGCCAACGACGAGCTGGCGGAGCTCGAGAAGCCCGGCGATCCCCTGTTCTCCACGGGCTTTCGCACTGACGATCCAGCCCTCTCCTGACACATCGATGCTCCTCCCCTCGGCGACCATCTGAGCCAGAGGGAAGCTGAGAATTTCTGCGCGCCTCTCTGCGTGTCGCCAGGCACCGAGGGCAAGGAAGCCCAGCATGCTCAAGCCCAGGACGCATCCCGCCTGCCGCGTGATCTGAATCGGCCGTCTCTGCCAGAAAATGACAAGCTGAAGGCCCAGGAGCAGGGCGCTGATCACACCGAGCCAGCGCGATGCTGGATCCATCAGCAGGATCCCCGCAACGAGATAGGCGGCTAAAAACAGAAGCGGTGCGCGCCAGATGCCTTCCGCCCATTGCTCGCTCCATTTGCGGAGCCAACGGCGACACCACCCCATCGCCCTCTTAAAAAAGGCCCCTGGTGGCATTTTTTCAGTTGGCAAATGAAAAAGTGTCATTAGATTCCACGCCCCCAGCCAATCGCTGCGGCATTTTGCGGGTATAGCTTAATGGTAAAGCCCTAGCCTTCCAAGCTAGTTATGAGGGTTCGATTCCCTCTACCCGCTCCATCTTCTCTTCTCGCACCTTCTCGGATTGGAAGATCGGCTCTCTTCAAAACTCTCTCGCATTCTTCGCGTGCCATGCTCATCAGCACTGACGATATCCTGTCTCTCGGCTACCCGGCTGAGCAGCTTCCTGCCCTGTTGCACGAGGCTCGTCGCTATGAGGCCCGCGGGATCACCAGCGCAAAGTATCTTCTCAAACTGCTGCAGCGCGACTTCCCCCCACCGCAGGAGACGATAGCCCTGCGCGATGAGGGCCTCGCCTTCTTTGAGGCGATCTCCGCTGAGACTGAGAATGAAGAAAAAAACCTCGGAGAGGTGCGCAAGCGCATGCGTGAGCTCATGCGAGTGCCTACGATCACTGATGGCGCCATCCTGCCCGACGCCTGCCCCGTCGGCCGCGCACCAGCCACCATCCCCGTCGGCGGTGTCGTGCGGGCTCATCAGGCGATCATTCCCAGTGCTCACCCCTCAGACATCTGCTGCTCTCTCGCCGCCACCTGGTATGAGCCTGTCACCACGGTTTCAGAAGAAATGGATGCCCTGATGGCGGCGACCCGCTTCGGACCCGGCGGTCGACGTGAACACGAGCGAGTCGATCACCCGGTGCTGTATGAGGACGTCTGGCAGAATCCATTCCTCTCCCGCCTGCAGGATCTGGCGCATGCTCATATCGCCGATCAGGGTGACGGGAATCACTTTGCCTTCCTAGGCGAATTCACCGTTACCGATTCCTTCCTCGCATCTATGAAAGAGGAAGGGCATGGAAAGACCTTCGGCTCACTCACAGCTGGCCGCACCTATCGAGTGCTGGTGACTCACCACGGCTCTCGTGGCCTGGGCGCTCAAGTATTTCGCCGAGGCCAGAAACAGGCGGTCGAGCACACCGCGCGTTTATCTTCAGACATTCCGGAGGCAGCCGCCTGGCTCGATAGCACATCCGAGACAGGACAAGATTACTGGGCGGCACTCGCCTATGTCCAGCGATGGACACGCGCCAATCACCAGGCCATCCACCAGCTTTTCCTGACAAACTTAGAAGCGAAAGCCCTGGCTCACATGGGGAACGAACATAACTTCGTCTGGCAGTCAGGGGCAGATGACTTCCTTCACGGTAAAGGCGCTACGCCCGCCTGGCGGCATCGCGATGGTCGTCGTCGACTGGGACTCATCCCGCTGAACATGGCGGAGCCGATTCAGATCGTGTTAGGAAAGGAGAATTCAAACACCCTGGGATTTGCTCCTCACGGAGCCGGACGGAATCTGTCCAGATCCGCTGTGCGGCGACTCCTCCGTGAGCGTGGCTCAGGTGGGTCTCTTTTGACAGAGCAAACCGGGGACCTCGACGTGCGTTGGTTTCTCGGCCACCCGGATGTCAGCGAGCTCCCCGCCGCCTACAAAAATGCTGACGCCGTCCGCGCTCAGATGAAGCGATTCGACCTGGCGGATCCATTTGGAGAGATTCATCCGCTAGGCTCTATCATGGCTGGTAGTGAAAGGCCGCCACACGCGCTCTCCCGCGAGGATGATCCCGAGGCTTATGCGAAACCGCTCAGCCCCAAACAGATCCGCCAGCGCCAGCACCGTGCCGATCGACGAGCCCGCAGGCAGCATCGGGATTGGGAAGATGAGCTGAACGATTAGCCGTCCTCGGCCAAGACGGGATCATTTATCAGAGCAGGTCTCGCGCACTACCTGAATCTTCGGCAGTTCTCCATAGTGGGATGAATACTCCGCTTCCATTTGACTGATCTTTTCCTGGTCGTTCTCGAGAGCTTGATAGACGGCGAATCCGAGTTTTCTGTTTCGATTTTCATCGAGGATACCTGTGCGTAAGCCACCTTCTCGATCCGGCATATCATTGTATCGATGCAGATGAAACGCTTCGATCGATGGCAGCTGCTTGAGTTTGTGAAAAGTGTATAACAAACCGGCTACCTGTCGCCGCTGATCCTCAACACTGAGAGTCGGCGTATGGAAACCCTGCTCGGACAGGAGAATCCTTCTGGGTTTCTGCTGATACAAAAACCTGGGCTGCTCCAGAAAGGTGGTGAGCACCTCGATGTTTTTCGGCGTGATGTATTTCGTGTCGAAGGAAAAGGTGGCTTCCGTATCATTCCAGGTTTCCGGCACTTTCAGAGCCTGGGGGTAGGGGTGATAAGCGACTCCCCACTCGAAGTCTCCTTCTTTGCGCGATATCGCGCCGAAAGAATCGAGCAATTCCCTCGTGGGATAATCCGTAGCGGGAGACTCACCCGCCCAGTGATGGGTGAGCGAAATGAAAACCCGGGCAAAAGGATCCATCAGTCTCGCCTGCTGATAGGCAAGCCGCGCTGACCGGTGATAAGTCTCCACGTAGGTAGCCAGCGGCTGCTCACCCATATTCGTCCAGACACGAGCCTGGTCTACTTCGTTGTGAATGATCCAGTTGCTCACCCGATGCTCAGGTCCGGAGAAAGCCTCCATCAATTTAAACAGCATGGCACGATAAAAAACCGTTCCAGCTTCGCTCGTAAGATTGGGCATGCTGTAGATGCCACGGGTTTCGGCGTCAGGATGAGTCGACAAAGCTCCCGGGGTATTCGGCACGAGAAGAGTTGCGGAGACTTTAATGTGATTGCGATTGAAACGCGCGACGGTTTCGCGCATCCGCTTCAGGTGAAGGGGGTCATAAAAAAACTGCGCACCCTCAAACGAAAACGGCTGCCATCCTGCTTTCTGTTCCACACCGAACGCACGCGTCAGAACGATCCCCATCGTCGCATGATGCAGGCCCAGGTCGAAAAACTCTTCATCCTTTCTGAGATACACCGGGATACCGCCCAGCCCCTTCTGACCTGCCACCTTGATTTCATCATCAAACACATTCCGCGAAACCTCCGACGGCAATTTCGGCCACACAGCTTGACTCCGCGGCTCACCGGCCGCTGTAGAGAGACGCCATCGAGAACTGCTGCGATCACGACCACCGGCAGCTTGATCCGATCTTTCCCAAACTTGCTCAAATGCAGCTGCCACCTTCGTCTGCTGACGGCCCGCCAGGCTCACTAGCTGTGCGGATTGCTCCCACGGATAGACCTCGTGGAGAATCAATTCTTCAGCGGCTGACCCTCGAACGGTGATTCCATCAGACGTTATCGCAACCTCGATACGCGATGGGAAGACTGAGTTAAAGTGCGCCTCGATTTGCGCCCCGGTTTCTGCCCGTTGCGACATGATTTCAGCCATTTGTTCACGCTCGCGGACTTCGCGTTCTGTTGGCTCTCTCAGCTTCATGTTCCGGATCTGGAGACTCAGATTCGGGCTCATCCTCATGGCGAAGAGGAAGCGCTCCGTCTTACCTTTGTCTGCGGTGGTCCAGCCATGTCCTGACAGGTCGAATGATATGGTTTGCCAGCCTTCAGCAATGGGAATTTTCTTCCGCGGACCCGGTTGGCCTTTTCCCAGATGATTCAGAAAGCGGATTGAGAAACCATCGACACCACTGGTCGAGAAAACTTCCAGATCGAGGACGGTCAGCTTGCCAAGATCAGTGTTTTTCGGAATAGGAGAGGATAAGAAATGTCCTCCCGGATCATCCGGGTTGATCGCCAGCTCGACAGCCCCTCCCGGCATGACGCTTCGGAGCAGCTTTGAACTCGGCCCGACTCGAAGTTCTGTAGAAAAGGCGATATCACTCATTAGGAGCGAACCGGTCACGAGGATCACCAAGAGTGGATTTTTCATCGGCTATACGGGGTCTGATTGTGTTTACTTTTTTCCTTTAGAACGCCCACTCGCCCGATCGGCGAAGGGGGTATCGAAATCTCGCTCACCCTCTAGATACCATCGCGCATACTCGTCGGCCGAACGACTCATCCCTTCAGACTTGAAGACTCCGATCCCCGGTGGGGATAACTCCTGCGCCCAACTCTCGAGACGCTGATAGAGAGCTGCCGCTTGGTCCGGAAATTCCTCAATGAGATTTTTTGTCTCAGAGGGATCTTTCGTCAGATCATAGAGATAAGACCGCTCATCCATCTGCAGATATTTCCAATCACCCACTCGAACCGCACATTGCCCTAACCAGCGCCAAAATAGTGCCTCGTGAGGGCGTGCCTGATTTTCACCCTTCAGATAAGGAATCAGATCGACCCCATCTGCTGATGCCTCCGGCGGCAATCCCGCTGCCGCATAAAAGGAAGCTGCCATATCCAGAGAGATGACCGGATGATCATAAACCTCTCCGGAGGGGATGTTCCCCGGCCACGAAGCAACGAATGGCACCCGAATGCCGCCTTCAGACAGCATGCCCTTCTCCCCATTCATCGGAGTATTCAGCGAACCATCCCACCCCGGCCCTGATCCCGGACGATCATATTGATAAATTTTCAGCGGTGCTCCATTATCGCTGAGGAAAAAAATCAGCGTTTCATCGCGCAGCTCCAGATCATCAAGCGTGGCAACGACTCTCCCGACCCCGTCATCTACTGCTGACATCATCGCCAGGGCCTGACGGCGGCGTTCTTTCATTTCCCCGGGAAATCGATCCAGATACTTCTGCGGGGCATCCAGAGGGACGTGTGGAGCGCGATAGGAGAGATAGAAGAAGAATGGCTCCTCGTGGAAGCGTTTGATAAAAGAGACAGCCGTGTCGCTGCAGAGATCGAGGTGGTAGCCAGTCTCTCGAATCTCCTGAGGTTCGACACTCTCTCCTGAGCTCCGAAAATTTGCTCCGGCAGGTCGGCCACTGTTTTTCGCATAAAAATGATCGAAACCGTAATTGCCTACATGAATGCCGGCACCCAGATGCCATTTACCGGCCATACCCGTGGTATATCCGGCCGAGCGTAAGCGCTCGGCTATCGTCGTCGATTCGCTGAAACGCTTCAAAACCATCTCATCTTTCAGCTCAAGGTTCGACTCCAGACCGAAACGATTTTGATATTGACCAGTGATAAGACCTCCGCGCGAGGGAACACACTGCGGACCGGTGATGTAGCCATTCGTGAAGCGGACACCACTTTTGGCCAGAGCATCGATGTGCGGGGTCCTGATATCATCGACGATGTCCTGAACACCCAAATCAGCATATCCATGATCATCTGTCAGGATAATGATGAAGTTCGGCAACCGCTCATCTGCCTCCAGTGGCCAGGAGACAAGCGCGATGAACGCAAACGACATTCTTAGGCAGGCGCACAGACGAAGCATCATGCCTAGAATGTAAGACCTGAGCTGATGTTCATTCATTGGCTTTCCAAGACGGTTTCCCGCTTCGCAGGAAGACATAATTAGCGCTGTCTGAGATACCGTCGATCTGGAATGAATCACAGACCCTCTAAAACACGCGCCCACTCTTTCTCTAGAGACATCTTTCGGACACCTTCTTCGATCAGTTTCTGGTCAATCAGATCAGGAGAAGTTCGTAGCATACCCCGTATATCGTTCGCATGCTTTTCTTCGCCTGATAAACGCATAAACTCCAGTTTCCAGAAGATGACATACTCAGCCCCAAGCAGATCCGCAAGCGCCAGCATCGTGCGGATCGACGTGCCCGCAGGCAGCACCCGGATTGGGAAGATGAAATGGAGGAGTAGGCATGTCCAAGCGCGGTGGAAAAGCATGCTTCTCTTTCTAGAATTCGCTGGCTCCCTTCCACGCCGTCACCGGCGCGGCTACATTTCTTTGCCGCGCCGCATCGTAGCCGCGACGGTAACGGCGTGGATCTGGCCGCACGGCAGCCTCTGTCTGTCGCAGCTCTGTATTCGAAAGCTCGCTGATCCCGTTCCTACCCGTTCAGCGGCCGCACAAACAAGTCCAGAAGGTTAACTGATTCACCCGTCATGTCCGTGTGCGCAAAATGATTTGAGCGAGTTTGCGATCAATCTCCTCTGCTGAGCAGTCGGGATACTGCATCTCGAGAGCTTCCCGCTTCAGCTGTCGCACCCAAGCATTGTGATGCTCGAACAATTCGATGCGCTGGGCTGGGGTCATCTTCCGCAGGATCTCTGTCTGCGTCACCGGTGGCGGTTCGACCTTCTCCCTATCCATGGCCCCGAGTTGGTTTCTAATACTGGTTGGAATTCCGGTCTCGCTCGCGGGCGGAATCATCAGTCCAGTAATAGAGTATCCGACCGCAGTTTTCGCAGTGGGTCACCTCAGCCTCATTCTTAGCACTGATCACCGTCGACTTTGTCACTTTCATATGGCAGCCCTGACAGACCTCATCAGTCAGGCCTACGACAGCGGTGCCATTCTTCGATTTGAAAAGGCGCTTGTAGAGCTCTAGCAAATCCTCATCTACGTCGCTACTGAGTCGATCCGCAGTCTCCTGCTCCTGCGAGCGCTCGGCTTCGAAATTTTTCCGTCGTTTATCGATGTCTGCCAGGTCGCTTTCGAGATCTCCCTCCAGTTCGGCCAGAGCAGCTCGTTGATTAGATAAGACCGCTGCCTTCTGTTCACTCTCCTCCATGAGTTCCAGCTCCTGGTCTTCCAGCTGCCCGATTTCCGCCTCATAACGCTCGATCTCCTCGCCCATCGAGCGGAATTCCTCATTTTTCTTTGTCTCGAACTGCTGCACCTTCAACTTCGTGATAGTGTCCCGGCGGGTTCCCACATCCAGCTCCAGCTGCTTGATTGCCATCTCCACTTCCTGCTGCGCCGCCTGGGCTTTATTCACCTGAGCCGTCTGCTTCGTGACACGATCACGGGCGTCTTCCTCCGCCTCGGGGAGGGCAGCGATTTCTTTCGTGAGCGTGGCGATCCGCTGATCGACGTGCTGCAGGCGGACGAGTTTTTCTACTTCAGGATGCATGGCTCTAGTTAGAAGATTATCAGGATAAGATTCAAGCGAGAAGCTTCTCCGGGGGGCGATTCTTTGGCACGACCGACGATGCTGTTTCCAGAACTGCCTGCCAGCCGCCATTCTCCGCAGATGGGAGCCCCATCCATGATCGGCACCCACCAAAACCCGCTCGATCGGGGAGAATCCAGGGTTGAGGCAATCGCCATAGCTGCACCAGCGCGTAGGAGATCCCTGGTGCCTCCCCCCAGTCAAAACGCTCCCGCACGATGTCCTCGTTCCAGATATGGTAATCATCCAAGGCTTTGACGTGAGTCCAATCGGCAATCCGGCCGGTTTTAATGGTCTCTGCGTAGAGAGAAAACGGGACCTGCTCCAGCCTTCCGTCCTGAACCTTGTCGTGACTGGTCACCACCCGAGGCGAGCCGTCAGCCGCCGGCTTCACCTGTTCTCCCTGTTCATGAAATAGACTCGGGTAGAAGAAAAACCGATCGTGGATCCACTGAAATCCGTGCTTCCCCTCAGAAATCCCCCCCTTGCGCAGGAGCAGTGATTGCTCTCCCGAGGCAAGAGCCTGCAGGATGACATCCCATTCTTTAAAGGCCACAGGTTTCCAATTTGCTGGCGCGGTGATTCCTTCGGGTAAAATCATATCAGTCTGATACGATCTCCGACTGGGGCAGCAGATGCGAGCAATTTTCGAGAGAAGGGCGCAATTTAATGGTGGAATTCCAGAGAACTTATCGTAAGATCCGCCCTCCGAAAGGAAGCCAACTTAGGATCCTTTCAGAGATGGTGGCTGTAGCTCAGGGGTAGAGCCCCGGTTTGTGGTACCGGTTGTCGCGGGTTCAAATCCCGTCAGCCACCCCATCTCCCCTTTGGAGTCGTAAGAGCTTCAGGGGCACTTTTCATTGCAAGACGCACGGTTTGTATCACCATTCCTCATGCCGGATCCTGAGAACGCTTTCGGATTTACCTTTCAGAACAAGAATCTGCTGCATGAGGCGCTTACTCATCCCAGCGCCGAATTAGCGGAGGGAGGCAAGCACAACCAGAGACTGGAATTCCTGGGAGATGCCGTGGTCGAGCTGATCACCACAGAAGAACTCTTTCGCCGCAGCCCCGAACATGACGAGGGTCGACTCACTCAGATCCGCGCACAGATCGTTTCCCGAACCGGTCTTTGTCAGCTGGCTGAGCAGATCGGCCTTGGCGACCACCTCATCCTCGGTCGTGGAGAGGAGATCAACGGAGGTCGGCAACGGGATTCGAACCTCGCCGATGCCTTCGAAGCGCTCATGGGTGCCATCTATCTGGATCAGGGATTTGCTGCCGCGCAAAGCTACTTTCTGGCGAACTTCGCCTCTGTGTTTGATAAAGAGAACGTCACAGCGGAATCCGTCACCAATCCGAAAGGCTCCCTCCAGGAAGAACTACAGGATCTCGCCAACGCTCGCCCCACCTACGAACTCGTGCGAACCGAGGGACCTGATCACGAAAAAACCTACGTCGTAACCGTCGAATGGCGCGGCACCAGACTGGGCGAGGGGACTGGATCCAGCAAAAAAGCCGCCGAGGCGAAAGCCGCTGAACAAGCGCTTCAGAGCAAGAAATGGCTGCAGGCCTAAGCCCAGCAGTCCGGCCCTTCACCACCCCGTAGCCGCGCCGGTAACGGCGTGGATCTGTCCACATGCCAGCCTTTATTTGCCGCTAGCTGTGCTCTCCGGTCCACGAGCTGACGCTCGCGGCTACACCAAGAAAAACTCTGTGAATAAACTGGGGAAACTCTGGGAATGGCTGTGGAGGGATCTCTCCGACCCCGACTTATTACAGGGTCGAAGGGCTTTATTCGAGGCCTTATTCACAGAAAAACAAAGCTCGTAACTCCCTCTCTACCAACATATAAGCAACGAATCTCACACTTATTCACGCTTAGAAGAAGAACTTACTGAAGGAAAAATAAAACCCTCTTTCTATTAGCTTGTGAATAACTTTCCCGGGAGCATGTGCCGGATCTTCTGCGCCACATCACACACTCGTAAATCGGCCATTTGACCATGCTGCCCACGCAGAACCTGGATACTTTCTCCAACAGGTCGCCACACCTCAGGAGAGGTCGGCCCAAACAATGCAAGTCCTGGGCATCCTGCAGCGCCAGCCAGGTGCGATAGCCCTGTATCGTGCCCGACATAAAAGCCCGCCCGACTCAACAGCTCTGCCAGCCCGCTCAGAGGCTGGTTCGTTAGCAGCCTGGCACGCACACCTGCAGCGTCCAGCAAGCCTTGCAGCTCTGAGACGCGCTCTTCTTCTGCCTCGCCGATCGGAATGGTAATCGGGAGATCCGGAGAGCGATTCCCCTGCAGCTCGGCTGCCAAAGCGACCCAGTTGGAAAAGCCCCAGTTTTTCTCCGGGCTACCGCTACCGACATGGAGAACCACGTCTCCCGAGCGCT
>JAHDFZ010000112.1:442-11691 GCA_020627905.1 Verrucomicrobiota bacterium | reverse complement strand
GCCATGGCTACCTGAGCAACGAGGAACGCAGCCAGACGGAGTCAGGGGTGCGGCCCGAAGGGTGAGGGCTGCCAATGCGCTCTCGGCCGAGCCGAAGTCGAAACTCATATCGTCTCTCATCATCGTTTGCATAGTTTCTCAACGGTCTCCTTGGGTAACCATCATAGATGGTCAGTTCGAAGGGAACGGACTTGATCACTTTGGGTTTTGGTGATGACAGAGAAGGCAGGGACAGGAGCCCCTGCGTCCGGACGGACGACATCCTTGTCGTCCTTCTCTCGCCCTGACCGCTTCCCCGAGATATCATTGACTTGTCAGAGCCAGCGTGTCATGGCTAGAGCATGAGCACGGGAACTTGGTTTTACCGACAGAATGGAGAAAATATCGGGCCAGTGGGCATTTCTGCGATCAAGGCGCGGTTGGTCGGAGGGCAACTGCTAGAGGACACGCTCGTCTGGACGGAGGGCATGGACGACTGGGTGCCCCTCAGTCAGGTGCCTGAGCTTCACGAACAGGATGGCGATCACGCCGTCTGTGCCGTGACTGGCGAGCGTCGGCCGAAAGATGAGCTCTTGCCCTTTGGTGACCATTGGGTGCTGCCTGAGCATAGGGAAGCTCTCGTGCAGCAGATCGAGGAGTCGGGGAATGAGACCGTGGTCTCCGCTGATCTTGTCGGAAAAGATGTGCCCGAGTTTCGACCCGTGGGCCGGGTGGCGAGGGTGGCGAGCGCTTTTTTGAAGGCTCAGATTGGATGCTATGCCACTTTATTGCTGTTTACGCTTTTGATGCTTTGGGAAGTTTCCCTGGGTGATTTAGGTTCGATGGCATTTGGTGTCGCGGGCATCGGGTTGCTCATCTCCTACCTGGGGACCATTATTTCATTTCTTATCTGGACCGTGCGGAGCGCGAAGAATGCTCGTGCGGCAGCACCGAGGATCATGGAAATGTCCCCCGGCTGGTGTGCTGGGTTTTATTTTATCCCGATCGCGCATTTATGGAAGCCCTACGAGGGAATGAGGCAGATCTGCGATGCCCACTTCCGCACTGATCCTGAAAAGAGAGATAGTCTGCCTCTCATAGCTTGGTGGTGGTGTTGGATCATCGGGTCTATCCTAGACCGTATTTACAGCCGCCTGAATCCGAATGGCGATACATTCACGACTACGGAGCACGTCGTTCTCTGTGCGACGGCTGCCTTCATGATTTCTAGCGCTGTCCAACTGCTAAGCATCATCAAACAGGTGACAGCAAGGCAAGCTGAGACAGATCCATCAGCTCTCTAGCGAAAGGCCAGCAAGATGAGCAGGATTTGGTTTTACCAGCATGAGGGCAGGGAGATGGGGCCTCTCTCGGCGGAGTCGCTGCGTGAACTTGTAGCAAAAGGGGAGCTGGCCGCAGATGTGCTTGTCTGGAAAGAGGGGATGACAGATTGGGTAGCTCTTGATCTCTTGAGTGACTTCCATTTCACAGACTCGGATCCTGCAGATAGTAATGTCGGTGATCAGCCTGACACGACTAAATTAGCAGTATTTCGACCCGTGAGCCGTGTGGCGAAGATCACGTGTGCTCTATTGAAGCTTCAGATGGGGATTTATGCTCTGATAGCGTTCATTTCTGTTTCGGCGATTTGGGAGCTATCCTCAGATGATATGCTGGACCCCATTTACGCCTGGGCGACAATAGCTCTGGTCGGCGCTCACTTAGCGACGGTAGTAGCGTTTCTCATTTGGACCGTTCGGAGCGCAAAGAATGCGCGAGTCATCGCCCCGGAAATCATGAAGATGCCCCCCGGGTGGTGCGCTGGTTTCTATTTCATTCCCATTGCTTTCTGGTGGAAACCGTATCAGGGAATGCGGCAAATCTGCGATGCTCACTTGCGAAACGAGCCTGAAGCAAGACGCAGTCTTCCAATGGAGGCCTGGTGGCTGTGCTGGATTCTGGCCAGTCTCTCGGATGGCTTGTTCGGTGGTATGAATGCTGAGGTGGATGGTTTTCCAGAATCGGGGCTCCTTCTCATGGGCTTCTCATCTCTGAAATACATCCTGAGCGCCAATTACCTGCTGCTCATCATTGAAGCGGTGACAAGAAAACAGATGGAGACGGATTCTTTGGCGATTTAGCATCGGTCACACAAATGCGCAGAACTTGGTATTATCAGGAGCGGGACCGAAAGATTGGCCCAGTCACTGAAGAGCAACTGAAGGCTCTTTATGCGAGTGGCGAAGTTTCGGCTGCTGCTCTTGTCCAATCGGAGGGTGGGAGCGGATGGAAACGGTTCGAACAGGTGCCCGCGCTGTGCAATGAAGGCGAGGAGCAGGCTGTCTGCGTCATGACTGGGGAGCGGCGACCAATAGAAGAACTTTTGATGTTCGCTGGTCATTGGGTGCTTCCAGAATATCTAGATGCTCTGATCCAGAAATTGGAAGAGTCCGGAGGCACCCTGGTGATGGATGGTGATTCGGAGGAAGGAGGGCAGTTAGAGCTTCGTCCAGTAGGGCAGATTTCCGCACTCACAAAAACTACCCTGCGGATCAGCCTGCTTTTTTATGCTGCCGCCATTGTTCTTGCGGGCCTATCTGCTCAATTCGAATCTCAAGCCAGGCCGCTTCTTGCTGTCGGTGGTTTTTGCTTTTTTGCTTTTTGTGGAATGGTTTGCTGGACGGGGATCAATTTCCTGGTTTGGAAGTTCCGATGCGCCGTCAATGCCCACTTAATTTCCACCGGGGCGCTAGAGATCCAGCCCAAGTGGTGTGTGGGCCTTTATTTCGTGCCCTTCCTGAATCTGACGAAACCCTTCGAAGCCATGATCGAGATTTGCGAAGCATTCTTTGGCGAACATTCGAAAGAGCGGGACGGCCTTCATCTAGGCCTCTGGTGGACTCTCTGGACCCAGGCAGTCGTAGTAGGTTTCTTCCAAAACTATATTTGCAACCAACTTGTCGGTGCTGGTTTGGACCCGCTTGGAGTGAGAGTAGGTGTGGGGTCATTCCTGATCGGTGCCACTGTTATCATCGGCATCCTCCTCATCCGCATCATAACGAAAGTCACGGCTAAACAGATCGAGCTTAGCCCGTTGGCGGCTTGAATTGCACTAGGGGAGCAGCCAAACCTCTCAGGCCCGGAGCTAGACGATTTGCTTGCCTGTTCGACCGTTTTGACTAGCGTCAAATCCATGAAGAAAATGTGCGTATTTGTTACGTTTTGTTGGCTTGCCGTTTTTTCGGAGGCCCGTGAATGGACTTCGAGCGATGGCAAGACGATTGAAGCCGATCTTGTGCGATCAACAGACGATGAGGTCGTGCTCATGATGAACGGGAAGGAATTCACTATTCCTCTCTCTCGCCTCAGCCAGAGCGACCGGGATTTTGTCAAAGAGGCGTCAGCAGCAGCGGCGGTGACCAAGATGACTCTTTTTGGCCAAAAACTGGAAGTGGGTCAGGTCAACAATTTTGAAATCGATCTTTCGGAGGATGCTCAAAAGGACCTTTCAGACAACAAGCTTGCTCCCAGCAAAATCAAGATTCAACTGCTTCTCCCTCCGGGCTTTGACCCCGACCAGGAACAGATGGTCTTTTGGCCTGTGGGTGGAATTAACAACGAAAATGAGCGGCTCAAAGGTAATCTGGGCCGTTTCAGAGCCATGTCCCAGGAAGCCCTCAAGGCTGGTTACGTCGTAATCGCCGCCGACACCGAGCATGGCAACCCGAGGGAGACGACCATCGGGATTCAAGAGGGCGACCACGCTTTTCATAGCGACCTGATCGAACGGGTCAGTGCCGAATGGCCTCAGTTCAAGACCTGGAAACATGCTTGCGGAGGGAATTCCAGCGGCGCGAAGGGGAGCTTCTTTCGCGTGGCCCAACTTTTGGCAAATGATGTCAATGTGGTGGGTGGTTTCTTCGCTGGTTGCAATGGCTGCTACGCCGAGCAAGCCTTCGACGAATCCGGTGCCCGAAAGAGTGCCCTCAAGCCCGTTAAGGCTTGGGTGAGCACGGGCATGCAGGACAAACTCGTTTCGCGGGAATACAATGCCAAAGTGGTGGGACAGATGGAGAGTTCGGGCTACCGGACGATCCGTAACGAATTCTTCGAGGGTGGCCACGGCATGAGCACCGCGGAATTCGCCAAGGCACTGGCATGGTTCAAGGAGTAGGCAGTTTTCGGATCGCCGCACCTGGCCTTAAATAGCCCCGGCAGTCAGGGAAATCAGATCGGCGGGTGTAGTCACAGAGCGTCGGTTCCGCCGATGTCGCCTGCGAGAGGGCGTTTCGGCTGGACGAGTTGGCTTTCTTCCCCGAGTCAGCCCAACCTGACGATGTTTCGCCCGGCCGCCGCAGATCCGCATCATCACGAAAGTCACTGCGAAACAGATTGAACTCAGCCCGTCAGCAGCTTAAGCGAAATACCTCTCTATGCAGGATGAATGGTTTTATCGAAAAGACGGTGAAGAGATGGGACCTGTCTCGACCGATGATTTGAAAAGTCTTCTTGAGAGCGAGGTGCTCTCTTCCAATATTCCCGTAAAGGCCTCTGGGGAACATGAATGGAAGCCAGTCACCCAAGTTCCTGAACTACACGAAGAGAATGAAGACTTCGCAGTGTGTGCAATCAGTGGAACTCGTCACCCGAAGACGGAGCTCTTGCCATTCGACGATAAGTGGGTGCTGCCTGATGAAAAGGCAGTTTTGGTGCAGAAGTTGACGGAGAGTGGGGAAGCTTCAGTTTCGAAAAGCCAACTTTCATCAGCGATGGTCCTCAAGTTTCGCGGCGTTTGGAAGCTCTCGCTTTTCGCGAGAGGTGCGATCGCGCTCAATCTTTCGAGTATACTCACATGCCTTTGCGCTCTTAACATCGATCCATTTGTTGTAGATCAATTTCCACGCTTCCTTCAGGAGGCACTGATTAATTCACCCACAAGCGTGCTTCTGACGGGAATGCTCTCGGCGGTATTTTTCTGTGCTTGGAAAAGACGCAGTGTTGCAAATGCCGTATCGTATGAGCCGAGGGTGATGTTGACATCTCCCGCTGCCAGTGTCGGCTTCTACTTCGTTCCTATCGCGAGCTTTTTTAAGCCCTTTGAGAGTATGGCTCAGCTAAGAGATTCCTTATTCTGCAATGGTCAAAGAGAGGGACGAATGCTACTTCTTCGCACATGGTGGCTAAGCTGGACAGCATTTCAGCTGTTTTTGATCGTGGCGTTCCAGTTTAGCCCTCTCCTTGAAGCTGATCGCTCCGACTCAAACGTCGGCATAAGCGCCGCGTTTGGTTGGATGGCCATTGCTTGTAATTTTCTAAGCGGCATCCTCCTCATCCGCATCATCACGAAAGTCACGGCGAAACAGATTGAACTCAGCCCGTCAGCGCGTTAACTCCTACACAGATTATGAACGAAGAATGGTTTTATCGCGAGGATGGCGAAAATGTCGGCCCTGTGTCGCAACAGGAGCTGCAGACGCATTTCCAGCAGGATGGCGTTTCCCCCGATACCCTTGTCTGGAAAGAGGGAATGGATGACTGGCTGCCCTATACTCGTATCGCCAGTTTGCACGAAGACGATGGTGAATATGCTACCTGCGCTGTCTCCGGTGAGCGATGGCCGAAGGCAGATCTCATTCCTTTTGGCGATCGCTGGGTGACGGCCGAGAATAAGGGGATCCTCGCCCAGCGCATGGAGGAAACCGGAGGGGCTGTCCCAAGTGCCTCAGGATTCGACCCGAAGACGGCAGCCTTTGCAGAGCATGGCAATACAGGGAAAATAGCCAGCATCACTCTCATCGCTACCTGTGTGCTCAGTTTGGCAAGTTTGCCCTACCTGTTTATGGAGATTGATCTGGTGAACCCGGCGATCGGCTCTCAGATCATTTCAGGCCTGAGCCAGATTCTCTCAATCGTTACAATCGTGTTTTATCTGATCTGGAAGGTGAGATCAGCCAGAAATGCGCAGGTATTCGCTCCTGAAACCATGCGCATGAGTCCCGGCTGGTGCGCTGGTTTTTATTTCATCCCCATTGCTGCTTTCTGGAAACCTTATGAGGGGATGAAGCAGATCGTCGAATCGAGCTTCGATGCCGAGCAGGTGGAAGGCGCGTGCAGGCTTACTCTCACCTGGTGGCTCCTGTGGATGGGGTCCATAACGATCGCTATCGTAGCATCGTTCTTTACAACATCACAGGTGATGAGCGCAGCCCTGGCAGGAGAGGCAGAAACAGCGTATCGATATCCAGTGTCAGGTGTCATCCTCATGCTCGCAGCGACCGCTCTCTCGGTTGCTGCTGCCGTAACTCTTATCAAACTCATCCGCTCCATCACCGCTGTCCAGCGCCAGAAGATGGGTCTTAGCAGCTAAACAAATTTCCTCTTTTCCTCCGCCTCAAACCCGCTACCCTTTTCCCATATGAATATCGCAAAGATGATGAAACAGGCCCAGCAGATGCAGAAGAAGATGGGCGAAATGCAGGCTGAACTGGCCGAGAAGGAGTTCGAGTCCTCCGTTGGTGGTGGGAAAATTACCGTTGTTGCCAACGGGGGCGGGGAAGTGCTCTCGATTAAAATCGATCCAGCTGTCGTCGATCCCGATGATGTGGAGATGCTGGAGGATCTGGTGCTGAGCGGCGTCAAGCAGGCGATCGATCAGAGCAAGGCGGCCATGCAGGAGGAGATGGGCAAGATGACCGCCGGGATGGGGCTGCCTCCGGGCATGTTTTAGTCCTTTTGTGAACTCTGAAACACTCGAAGAACCGTCATGTTTGCCGTTGTTGTTACTCTGGAAGCCGTCGAGGGCAAAGAGCAGGCCCTCATCCAGGCGCTCGAAAACAATGCTGCACACACTCGGCAGGAGGCTGAGTGCCTCAAGTGGGAGTGGTCGCAGCATGTCGAAGACCCAAAGAAGTTTGCGATTTACGAGCTCTACACATCACGCGAGGCCTTTCTCGACCACAAGGCGAGTGAGCACTTCGCGCAATGGAAAGCCGAGTCTGCGGATTGTGTAGCCGCCAAAGAGGCGGGGCAGTATGATGTGAAGGGACCTGATCAGCGTTAGCATTGTGGGGGGCTAGGTCAGGGTTCACGCTGAGCCGCAGGGACCGCCGAGGGAGTTGTAGCCGACGCCGTGAGGCGGTGGACGACAAAAGCCCAATGCCGAACCAGCGCCAGAGAGTCTTCGCGATCGGTCCCTCACGGTCCCGCCTACTTTTCTCTACGGATGTAGCCGACGCCGTAAGGCGGTGGACTGCGAAAGCCGTGTGCCCCGGCCAGGTGACGAATCTCACGCAGAGCCGCAGAGACCGCTGAGATATATGTAGCCGACGCCGTAAGGCGGTGGAACGACGGAAGCCCTGTGTAGCGTGCCGAGCGAGAACCTCGGTCCCTCACGGTCCCGCCTACTTTTCTCTGCGAACGTAGCCGACGCCGTAAGGCGATGGACGAAGAAAGCCCTGTGCGCTTCGTATGCTCCTGCCAGAGAAACAAATCCTCCTGCAGATTGCCGAGCCCCGAGACCGGTTACCAAAGCCGTGCGTCCGGCCACTCTTTGGCAGGCAACCAGGTGATCGAGTCACTTCCCTCCGCGTTCGCTGCCCCCGCTCTCACAGCTTTCTGCACGGCACGTTCTATGTCTCGCAGTGACGTTTCGCGCTGACCGATCTGCGCACCAATCTCGTTGTTATGGCGGTCCATGATGTTCGAATCTTTTCCCTTCGATTCACAAACCAGGCTGACGACGTCAACTGCCCAGGTCCCGAGACTTCTGGAAACCAGAGCGCTTGCGAGCGCATGGCGGTAGGCGTCGAGAGGGCCATGACGCCCGCCGGGGAGTTCGGATCTCGCGACGTGAACCCACGTGAACCCAAAAATGAAAGCCGGGTAGAGAGTTGCTGACAGGCACAAAAGGATCAGTCGGTGGACAAGTCGTTTCCTCATCCCCTGACTTACGCAGAGGACGACGCCGGGCTTTCAAGGAAAGCCTCGGGAGCAGCACTCTTACGCCGTGCGGCGCAGCCGCTTGCTGGCATCTCCGGGGATGGGCACAGCGGACAGCAGTTTCTGCGTGTAGGGATCCTGCGGATTTTCGATGATGTCGGAGGTCAGGCCTTCTTCCACACATTTGCCGCCCTGCAGCACCATGGTGCGATCGCAGATGCGTTTCACCACACTCAGATCGTGCGAGATGAAAAGGTAGGAGAGCCGAAGCCTCTCTTTCAGTTCCATCAGCAGATCGATCACTTCTGCTTGAATCGTCACGTCGAGTGCCGAAACGGCTTCATCACACACGACAAACTTGGGCTCGACTGCGATAGCACGGGCGATACAGATCCTCTGGCGCTGACCGCCGGAAAATTCATGCGGATAGCGGTTCATGGCATCGGCCGGCAGACCGACTTCTCCCAGCCAATGCGCGGCTACATCCGCTCGAGAACCCTTCAGGATGCCATGCTCGACGAGTCCTTCTGTAAGCAGCTCAAGCACGGTTAACCGCGGATTCAGAGAAGAGAAGGGGTCCTGAAAAATCATCTGCAAATCCTGGAGAAATGGGCGCATTTCCTTTCTCCCGAGCTTCGTCAGATCCTGTTTGTCGGCGTAGATAACCTCGCCACTGCGAGCGGTCTCCAGCCCGAGGATTGTCCGCCCAATGGTGCTTTTCCCGCTGCCGGATTCACCGACGAGACCATAGCACTCACCCTCAAAGATTGAAAAGGACACATCATCGACAGCTTTGACATAGCCGACTGTGCGGGCGAAGACACCGCGCTTGATCGGAAACCAGGTGCGCAGATTCCGCACATCCAGCAGGGGTGCCTCGCCTTCTGGGTAAGCTCTCCGTTCGAGAGGCTCATCGGTGAGCCGAGGCACGGCAGCGAGCAGGCTTTGGGTGTAGTCCTCCTGCGGGTCAGCGAAAAGGGCTTCCGTTTCCCCGCGCTCGACGACCCGTCCGTTTTTCATGACCAGCACACGGTCGGCCAGCTCCCAGATCGCGCCCATATCATGAGTGATGAAGAGAATGCTCGTCTCATCTGCCTTCATTTCCAGAATGAGGTCGAAAATCTGCTTCTGGAGGGTGACATCCAGCGCGGTTGTTGGTTCATCTGCGATGATGAGGCGCGGTTTAAGGATGAGTGCCATGGCGATCATCACGCGCTGGCGCATCCCCCCGGAGAACTGGAATGGGTAGGCTTTGGCGCGCTCCTCCGGATCGGGGATTCCAACTTTCCGGAGCCACTCGACCGCCTGAGTCCAGGCCTCGTCTCTGCTCAAGTCTTTATGAATACGCAGCGTTTCAGCGAGTTGTGCGCCGACGGTTTGCAGAGGGGATAGCGCCGTCATCGGCTCCTGGAAAATGACGCTGATTTCGCTCCCACGAACCCGTCGCAGATCTGACAGGGACATCGTGAGTAAGTCCTGCCCCTTGTAGAGGATCTCTCCTTTTTCGACTGCGCCCGGAGGGGAGGGGATCAGTCGCAGCGCTGACATAGAGCTCACCGACTTGCCACTGCCGGATTCGCCGACAAGCCCGACGATTTCACCAGGGTGAATCTCAAACGATACACCCTCAACCGCCGGCGAGCGCTTTCCGTCGACGTCGAAGGAGATGTGCAGGTCTTTAACTTGGAGAAGAGCTTCTGACATAAGAAAGTGAGTCGCAGTGATTATTCCAGGTGGGCACTGTTTTTCGGATCAAAGGCGGCGCGTATGCCCTCGCCAATGAAGATTCCCAGGAGACTGACGATAAAGAGAGCAATAGAAGGGTAGAGGATGAGCCACCATGCATAGGGGTAGGATTGACCCTGGCTGAGGAGATCACCCCAGCTTGGCGAACCGGCTGGCAGGCCGAAACCCAGATAGTCCAGCGCTGTCAGGGAGCCGATAGCACCGACGAGTGCAAAGGGAAAAAACGTGATCACCGGGACGAGAGCATTCGGGAGGATATGAGAGAACATGATGCGCAGTCGATTGATACCCATGACCTTAGCGGACTCGACAAATGGAAAGCTGCGCAGCTTCAGGAACTCTGCCCTCATGTAGTAGGAGATCCCGATCCAGTTAAAGATGCCATAAATCAGCAGCAGAATGCCAAATCCGCGGCCGTAGACATCGCTGACGAAGATCATGATGAAGAGAAACGGCAGAGCCTCCCAGATCTCGATGAAGCGCTGGCCGAACATATCGACTTTCCCGGCAAAGAAACCCTGCAGAGCACCGATAATGATGCCGATGGTGTAGGTTGCTAGGACAAGGATCAGTCCGAACAGCAGTGCCAGGCGTGTAGCATAGAGGATGCGAACGCCGACGTCCCGACCGGTGTCATCCAGGCCGAAGGCATGCCCCCGCACGGGGCGAAAGGGGAATTTCACAAGTTCCTTGTCAAACGTCGCGCGGAAATCCCCGGCAGGGGTTGTGAAAAGCAGAGGTGGCTGCATGACTTCCTGAGCTGCCTGCGCTCGCTGTTCCAGAGCGGACAGAGTCTCAGCGGTGATTGCGCCGCCAGCTATGTCCAGCGCCTCTGGGAATGACTCACCGGGAAGAAGGTCCAGCTTTAGAGTTTGCCCTTCTCGCGGTGCTTCGGCGAGCGAGACACGTGCAAGGGACCGGGCAGAGGGTCTCGCGCGATATTCCGCGATTGAGAGCAAGTAGCCATCGGCTGTTGTGAATTCGGCGGCAGGTGTTGGTTCATTAGCGAAATGCTGCAAAAGAGTATCCCGAGCCTCAGCGGGGAGATCGATCACCTCGGAGAGAGCTTTCCCAGCCAGCTCCCGATCGCTCCTCACCTCGAAAAACGGGGCGGCACCTCGACTGCGGCGGATGACAAAACTGGTATCCACATCGATCGATGCGAGCTTGAGCTCGGGCTTGATCTCGATCTTCAGTGGAGCGTCGAGGGCGATCTCCTCCTGCGGAATACTCTCCCGTGGGCCGAAGGGGATCAGTGGCCAGAGCATCCAGTTGCCGCTTTCATCATTGAAAAGGTCCGAATCCCGGAGCTTTTTGTAATCCGCCTCCGTGCCGGCCCCGTCGCTGACGAATTCGGACTCGGGGTAGAAGAAAAACACCGGCACGGCCAGCCCGCCGGAGTGTTTCACAAGCAGCGGCTTGTCGTTAGCGATGAAATTAGACAACAGGCTGACGAAAAAGATCGCCAGCAGGAGATACAGTGACCACTTGGCCCGCTTGATCGCCCCGAACCGCCGCAAGCGCCGACGTGTGTTGGGGTCAAGGATAGACGTGAGTGAGAGAGGCATTTGGCAGAAGGTATGGCG
>JAHDFZ010000112.1:0-432 GCA_020627905.1 Verrucomicrobiota bacterium | reverse complement strand
CCCAATTAAGATTGCTTCCCGAAACTGATCCTCGGGTCGATCAGCACGTAGGCGAAATCCGAGACGATCCGGCCGAGCAGCGCAAAAACGGAGGTGATCCCGAGGATCCCCATAAAGACAGCATAATCCCGAGTCGTGATGGCATCGAGCGAGAGCAGCCCGAGACCATTGATAGCGAAGACTTTTTCGATGAGGACAGATCCTGCAAACATCAGGCTGAGGATGCCCCCGATCCCCGTAGCGATGGGAATGAGAGCATTCCGCAGCGCGTGCCGCCAGACGGCCAGCTGCATGGTCCCACCCTTAGCCAGCACCGTGCGCACATAGTCCTGGCCGATCTGGTCGAGAAGCGAGTTTTTCATCAGAATCGTCAGAACGGCGAAGTTTCCGATCACATAGCAGAGCACCGGGAGAAACATATGGTGGACCTGG
>JAHDFZ010000111.1 GCA_020627905.1 Verrucomicrobiota bacterium | reverse complement strand
GGCTCTGATCCTACAGAGGGGCGAGCAGTATCAGCGGTCGAATGAAGTCCTGGAACGTGTTCTGCAATCGCAGCCGGTGAATCACTCAGCTGGATTTCACCTCGGTTGCAACCAGCTTAAGCTTGAAAACTGGGAGCGGGGCTGGGAATTGTTCGAAGCCCATCGGTTTCATCTGAAGTCGCGAGCGCCGGGTCTGAGATTGCCAGAGGAGCGGCTCTGGCGTGATCAAAGCCTCGTCGGGAAGCATGTCCTGGTTGAGGGCGAGCAGGGTTTCGGTGATCAGATTCAGTTTTCGCAGCTGATCAGGGGGCTGAAAGAATTCGGCGCGAAACGGGTGGATTATGTGGTCCACCCTGCCTTGGGGCCGCTATTTGCAACTCACCAAGTGAAGGGTGTCGACCGTGTCCTCACAGAGGTGAACGATGCCTACGACTACTATGTCCCTGTCATGAGTTTGGGGCAACGTCTGCAGGTTGTTCCCGAAGCGTGGAAAGACGAGGGAAGCTTGTTGGATTCTCCTATCTCGAAGGGAGTCACAAGTAAGCGCCCGATCGGATTTTTCTTCTCAACGGCAACCATTGGATCTACGAGAGCTCGGGATATTGATTATGTGAAGCGGTGGAAGAGCATCGGTTTAGAATCCGATTTCTTCCTGCTGCTTGAGAGGTGGAGGCGAGCGGGGGTTCCGGTAGTCTGCCTGCAGACGGAGATTGCTGATGACGATCGTGATCGGTTGACTCAGATCGGAGTGACGCTTCCGCTTGCTGAAGGCGCGTCCTTTGCAGATACGGCAGAGTGCATCCGGTCCTGCCGGGGAGTAATTACCATCGATACCGCGGTCGCCCATTTAGCAGGTTCTCTCGGCTGCCCGACAGCAGTGCTTCTGCCGACTTGGTCCGACTGGCGATGGGGGTTGGGGCGTGAGCAACCCCGCTGGTATACCAGTGTGAGGTTGTTCCGCCAGCGGCAACACGGTGACTGGGCGACTCTGGACTGGGAGGGCCTTCGAAGAATGATGGAGACGGATGATAGAGCGTGATTCTGATGCTGTAGCCGCGATTGTAAAATCGTGGATATGTCCGCAGGCAAGCCTGTGTCAGGCAGTCAGCAGCCATCTTCCCACGGGGCGGAATTTCACCCGCTCTGCGCCTCTTCGTGCTACCCTCATCCGGCTCGACTTCTGAGCGAAATCTATCACTCCTCTAATTCATCTGGAAACTGCAGCGGCTGCTTACCGGCCCGCCCACGAATCCAGCTCATCAGCCGATTGATCGGGCCAATTTTCGCAAGCTTCATCTCCACTTCCCGCTTCCGAGGAAAGTCGATAAGAATGACCCCCATGAAAATCGTGAGCAATCCCTGACCAGGGCCGATCAGCATCAACACCCCCATCAGAATGAGGAAATACCCGAGGATGTTTTTGAGGATCCGCACCAGCAGGGGCATCGGTTGGAATCCTCCGCTGCGTGGCTTGTCCTCGTCGAAGGTGGGCAGGAAATAATCAGCAGGCAGACGCCGAATGATGATCGGCACCGCGACCATCGTGCCAATAAACGAGAGGATCGACAATCCCGTCAGCCAGATGATGGCGCTGCGATCGCCCTCGTAGAGCGATCGGACAGATTGCCAGGCATCTTCAAGAAACGCAGCAAGTGCCTCAAGCATCAGAGCGGCTACTCCATGTCGCGAGAGCGCGGCTCACGATGAACCGTGGACGCGCCCGTCGGAGAGGTCACAAACGGCCCGCCCTCCAGCGGAGCACGATCCGTGAAGGCAACATCCGGCATTTCGCTCGGACGGCCGGCAAGGGGGAAATCCTTGCGAAGCGGGAAGAAGGGATACCCTTCCCACATAAGGATGCGTCGGTGATCCTCAAGTCCGACAAACTCGATCCCCATCATATCGTAAACCTCCCGCTCATGCCAGATGGCCGTGGGCCAGAGATCGGAAACAGAAGTGGCTTTCTCGCCCTCTTCTACGTCATACTTGATGCGGAGGTGGTGATTGGCTCCATTAGCCAGCGTGTAGAGTTCATAGACCATCGTCCAGCGAGGAGCGGTCTCGTAATTATCGAGACTGCTGATGTCTGTCAGGTAATCAAAGGCCAGCTCATCCCGACAAAAGGCGAGGATCTCGTGCGCGGATGCCGCATCGACGATCAGGGTCTCCTCACCGCGGAATTCGATGAGCTCTTTTACCGCATTTGGGAAGCGGCTCTGGATGGCGGAAACGGTTGCACTACTCATGGTGATAGGTGGTGGTCAGTTGTATCCTCAATCGGATCAGACAGCTTTTTCTTTTGCCTGAAAGTGAGCTAAGGCGGACTCTTCTTCCTCGATTTTTTTCTGAAGCTTTATTAGCCCTTCGAGTAGCGCTTCAGGACGCGGAGGGCAGCCGGAGACATAGACATCTACCGGAATGAGATTGTCGATGCCCTGCAGAACAGCGTAAGAGCGATACATACCACCCGAGGACGCGCAGGCGCCCATCGCGATGCACCACTTGGGCTCCGGCATCTGGTCCCAGATCCGCTTAACGGCTAGCGCCATCTTGTAGGTGACGGTGCCGGCGACGATCATCACGTCAGCCTGACGGGGTGAAAAGCGCATCACCTCAGCGCCGAACCGGGAAATGTCGAAGCGGGACGAGGCCGAACCCATCAGCTCGATCGCACAGCAGGCCAGTCCCATGGGCATAGGCCAGAGAGAGTTTTTGCGCATCCAGTTGATCGCTGTATCCACCTGCGTGAAGATAATATTGCCCTCCACCTTCGAGTCATAAGCAGCGTGCTGCAGCTGGGTCTCAGCGGATTCAGAGGAGGGAGTAAGGACGTTTTCCTGAGCCATGTGGGATAAGGGATTTAGCGCTGGATTGCGGTGAAAAAGCTACCGTGAGGCGTCACCTGAGGCAACCCGTTTGTGAAAATTTTCACAAGCACCCGCGGCACAGGTGTGAGACGACTTTCTGCACCCTTTTCAGTCCAGCTCCAGGCGATGCATGAACAGGCCGGTGCGCAGCTTCGGCTCGAAACAGGTGGTCTTAGCGGGCATCGACTCAGCCATGTCTGCTAGAGCGATGACATCACCGATTTCCGGAGGGTGCAGCCGGATGACTGCCGCTGCCTCGCCAGAGTCGACCAGCTTCTCCAGCTTCCCGGTATCGGTGCCACCGGGGAGGTAGGAAAGGCGCTCAGCCCGATTTCCTTCATGAATGTCGAGGATGGGCTCGAGGATAAAAAGCTCCAGGAGCCGGGCATCGATCGAGTCGAGCGGGTCATCAGACTCCGGTGCCCCCCAACGCACCGTGTGCCAGCCGTCTCCAGCGTAAATGCAGGCCTCAAATCGATCCTCTGGGCGGCTTTGGCGATTGCTATCCAGGGGCAGGACTTTCGAGATGGCATGCAGAAACCCATCTGCGCTTAACCGACCGAAGTCGCGGATGACCCGAGCATGCGTTTCAAGCTCCAGCTGATCGAATGAGAAAAAACATGCTGCAACCCAATGGCAGGGGGCCAGATCCTCTTCCTCGCTACCTTCGCTCTTCTGGTCCTTCGATATTTCATCAGCTGCGGCGACGCGGTGGTGGCCATCGATGATGTAAGCCCTATCGATCAGCTCCATCTCGTCGAGGAAGGGGTCAGCATTTTCGCCATCGATGCGCCAGAGCGCGTGGGTTTTTCCCTGCGCATCCTCAAACTCCGTTGTCGGTGGATTGAGATCGATCCAGTCATCAATCAGATCATCCAGAGAGTCGCGACCTTCGAATCCCAACTGGACAGGAAACGGATGCGCATTCAGCCCGGTCAACAGGGCCTTCACTTCCTCCACGCGCTCCGGGATGATCGCCTCGTGCGGAAGGATTTTCTCATCTCGCCAATCATCTAGGTGACAGGTGACGGCAATCCCGATCTGCACGTGCGCGTCATGCACTTGGCGATACAGATAAATGCCAAACTCCGCGTCAGCTAGTAGATCTCCTGCCTCAAGACGTTTTTCTAACTCATCCCCCGCTTTTGCAGATAGGCTTTGCAAATCCCCGCGCTTCTTGCGGCCGGAGATGAGGTCTGGTCTCAGGGCCCCCAATAGCGACTGCGGGTGCGCTTTGAGATACTCCTTACCGGTTTTGCGTGAGAAACTCGACGGCTCATTCACTGAAATCTCGGCAGCATCGGCCGGCTTCACATGATATCCTCGAAAAGCAGATACTCTCATTTATTTCCTCACATTGACACTACACCAGTTTGGAGGCCGCGCCTTTACTTTCCGCCGAAAACCGCTTTCAGGATCGCCTGCGAGTCAAATGCCCCCGCCCAAACGAATCTCCCCCCGAACGAATTCACCCTCGGCTACTTCCCCACCCGCCAGGATGGCTGATCGTTCGATCCTCGCGGCCGCGCCGACTTTTGCCGTTCTGCTGACGGTAGAAATCGCATCAATCCTGCAGTCACTCGGAACCTGCCGGGCATCTTCCAGACGCTGCTCTGCACCCGCGACTTCGGCATAGCGCGGAAAGTCGGAAGGCAGATCGGCCAGGGCATCCAGATAGGCCTCCTGACTCCCTAAGTCGCTCCAGAAACCCTCATCGCAGAGGACTCCGCCAACTCGTTCACCGGCCTGGATCGCTCTTACGATGGGGAGAACGACTGACTCGATCCTGCCTGGCTCGATGTAATCAAAAAAACGCGGATGCACAAAGTAGACGCCGGTGAACTGGAAGCGCCGCGTTTCATCCGGCTCCAGCAATCCCCGCAGGTCGCGAATTCTCCCCGCCTCGGGATCGAAGCCCACGCGCAACTCATCGCCCTGTGACCGCAGGAGCATTGTCACTAGATTGCCCTTTTCCTGATGTTCGGCCCATGCAGCCGCCAGCGGGATGTCCGTCAAGATGTCACCGTTGTAGACAACGAATGACTCATCCTGCAGCCAATCTCTGATGTTGTCCAGACCTCCAGCGGTGTCCAACAGCGTCGGTTCGTTTGTGAAGGTGAGGTCCATGCCCTGGTAACGGTTTTCAGGGAAGACTTCCTTATATCGATGAGGGCAATGATGGGTGTTGACGCAGATGCGCTCCACCTGCAGCTCAGCTTTCAGGTGATCGAACGGATAGGTGATGAGCGGGCGATGGAGGAATGGAATCAACGGCTTAGGCCAGCTATTGGTAAGTGGCCGCAGCCTCGTTCCAAGTCCCGCACCCAGGACAAACGCTTGAGGAGAAGACATCCATTCAACTAAAAGGACCGACGAAGCGCTGCAAGCATCTTCCGTCAAATCTGAGGAGATTCGAGCAACTCGCGTCCCCCTGGAGTGAAAATAATTGTTCAAATATTCACTTGCCTGGATGGTGAATTCATTTAAGCTTAACGAGAAGTCCGTTTAGACGAACTTCTTTTCCCCCATCGCCTTTTTCAAAGCAGCCATATCGTCCGCAAATTTTCATGAGTTTAGACTCACCGCCCCGACTTCCGAACGCGCGCAACCGCTTCACCATCCTTGTCGTCGATGACTTGCTGCCCAATCGCCTCCTGCTGAAGCGATTCCTCACGAAAGCAGGATACGATGTTGTAGAGGCAGATCATGGAAAGTCGGCTCTCAGCACCCTCTCCAGTTCTCAGTCTATCGACCTGGTCATTACCGATGTAGAGATGCCGGAGTTATCAGGGATTGAAATGCTCAGAGAGATCAGGTCAGGATCATTAAACCATCCAGAGATCTCTCATTTGCCCGTGCTGGTGGCTTCAGGAAATGCAGATGCGATCATGGAGAGAGATGCTATGACCTCTGGCGCTGATGGTTTTTTCTCCAAGCCGCTCGACCTGAGCCAGTTGGCAAATACCATAGCCACCTGTCTGCAAGGCAGCAAAGTGCAGCCTGCTGAAAGAATAACAGCGTCTCGTGCCGAGCGTCAGGCACAGCCCCTAGAAAGTCGCTCGCGCACCCCGCAGCCCAGACCGAAATCATTCTCCCTCGAAGCTCTGAAGAAGCTGGCCGGGGAGTGAGCGGCACCGCTATTATCTGAAGGCGTGGGCTATAAGCGCTGGTTGGCCCAGCGCTCCCTTCTTCCGGCAAAGGTGGGATCTCTGCTTGCATTCTGACGTTTCGGGTGGTCATTCGGCGAAATTCCGAACCACCAGTCGATCATGTCCGAAACCACTACTCCAGACCGCATCCGCAACATTGCGATCATCGCTCACGTTGACCACGGCAAGACCACTCTTGTCGATCAGATGCTCAAACAGGCAGGATCCTTCCGCGACAATCAGGTGGTCGAGGAGCGCGCCATGGACTCCATGGACCAGGAGCGTGAACGAGGCATCACCATCAAGGCGAAAAACACCTCCGTTCGTTGGGAGGATTACATCATCAACATCGTCGACACTCCCGGTCACGCCGACTTCGGCGGCGAGGTCGAGCGTGTCATGAAAATGGTCGATGGGGTGATGCTCGTCGTCGACGCCTATGAAGGTCCACAGGCCCAGACTCGTTTCGTCCTCAAAAAAGCGCTGGCCGCTGGGCTGACCCCGATTGTTTTCGTCAACAAGGTAGACCGCCCGAATGCACAGCCGGAGGAGGTCCACGATAAGGTGCTGGAACTGTTTCTCGAGCTTGATGCTAACGAAGAGCAGTTCAATGCTCCCTTTCTCTACGGATCCGCGAAAAACGGTTTCGCCACCGCCAGCCCTGATGAGTCGGCTGAGGACATGATGGCGCTCTTCGAGGCGATCCGCGACAACATCCCCTCTCCCGAGGTGGAAGAAGGGGCCGACTTCAAGATGCTCGTCTCCAACATCGATTGGTCCGACTACGTGGGACGTATCGCCATCGGCAAGATTCTCTCCGGCAGCGTCAACATCGGTGACAACGTCTGGCGCCTGCGCGATGGCGAGAAGCCTCAGCGCGCAAAGATTTCGAAAATCTTCGAATACACCGCCCTCGCTACCGAAGAAGCGACGACTGGCATCGCGGGGAACATCGTCGGCCTCTCTGGATTTGAGGATGTGGATATCGGCGAGACCATCGCCCTAGATCAGGAAGCTGAGACGATCCCTTTCGTGGAGATCGATCCTCCCACCGTTATGATGTCCTTTGCCGTCAATAATGGCCCCTATGCCGGCACCGATGGCGACCGAGTGACCTCACGTGAGATTCGCGATCGTCTGGAGCGCGAGGCCCGCACTAATATCTCCATTAAATTTGAGGAGACACAGACGGCTGGTGAGTTCCGCGTCAATGCTCGCGGAGCCATGCAGGTAGCCGTGGTCGTGGAGTCCATGCGACGCGAGGGCTTCGAGCTGCTGGTTTCCCGCCCGACCGTCATCAAGCGCGAGATCGATGGCAAACTCCACGAGCCTTACGAGACGCTCTATCTCGAGGTCCCCGAGGAAGCAGTCGGTGGATGTATGCAATCCCTGGCGAATCGGAAGGGTGTCACCGAGGCGATGAGTTCGAAAAATGGACGCTCCAGTCTGGAAATCACCATCCCCACCCGCGGGCTGATCGGCTTTGAGTTCGAACTGCTCAACCTGACGAGCGGAGAGGGCATCATGTCCCACCTGTTTAAGGAATATCGCCCCGATAGTGGTGACATCCGGACACGCAATACGGGAACACTGGTTTCCATGGAGAAGGGCGAGGCGATGTCTTATTCTCTGACCAGTCTCGAGACACGCGGGAAACTTTTCATCGGACCTGGCGACCAGGTTTACGAGGGAATGATCGTAGGAGAGAACCCCCGTATTGATGATCTCCCGGTGAACCCCACCAAGGCGAAGAACCTCACCAACCACCGCGCCTCCGGCAGCGATAAGACGGAGGGCCTCACGCCGCCGATTCGTTTTTCACTCGAGAGAGCGATCGAATACATCGAGCCGGACGAGCTGGTCGAGGCGACACCGAGCCACATCCGCCTGCGTAAACGCATCCTCGACAGCAACGAGCGCAAGCGCGCGAAGAAAGCCGGGCAGGCGTAGCCTAAGCGGCTTCCGATCATGTCCACAGACTCGTAGCCGCGATTGTAAAATCGTGGATTTGTCCGCAGGCAAGCCTGTGCTAGACAACTGCGCCCTCCGGTCCATGAGCTTACGCTTCCCAGCTCAGCTCGCGGCTACGTGACGTTTGCCTGTAGCCGCGGACGTTGAGTCGGAGGAACGACGAAAGCTCGGGGCAGATCCTTCACAGGCGGCCTTTTGGGAAAGCCCTCCACGATCTTACGATCGCGGCTACGTGACGTTTACCTGTAGCCGCCGACGTGAGTCGGTGGAACGACGAAAGCCCGAGTCTGATTCGATACAGGCGGCCTTTTTGGAAAGCCTTCCACGATCTTACGATCGCGGCTACGTCCAGTTCGCGCGTTGGTCGGTGAAAACCCAGCGATGCCGATTTTGTTACCGCAGCAGAACTTATCCGCGCTCGCCGATCGGAGTAATTGGCTGATCTTCTGTTGGTCCGGTATAGAGAGTAAGCGGACGATAAAGGCGATTGTCATCCAGCTGCTCCAGAACCTGCGCGGTCCAGCCAGCTGCACGAGAGATGGCAAAGATCGGCGTGAACAAATCAGTCGGAATATCCAACGAGTAATAAACCGTCGCTGAGTAAAAATCGACGTTGGCATTGAGGCCCTTGCGATCGCGCATCATCTCAGCAATTCGCTCAGACATTCTGATCCACTTCGGCTCGCCAAGCTCTTCGGTGAGCTTGATAGCCATCGTCCGCAGATGAGGGGCGCGTGGATCGAGAACTCTGTAGACACGGTGGCCGATGCCCATGATCTTCTTCTTGTTCGCAAGGCAATCCTCCACATAGGCATCCACCTTATCTTCATCACCGATCTCCTGCAGCATGTGGATCACACCCTCATTGGCTCCGCCATGGAGAGGTCCCTTGAGAGTGCCGATCGCTGATGTGATCGCAGAATACATATCCGACAGCGTTGCCACGGTGACCCGTGCGCTGAAGGTTGATGCATTCATCCCATGATCAGCATGGAGGATGTAGGCGACATCAAGTGTCTTGGTAGCCTCAGGGCCGGGTTCCTCACCCGTGATGAGATAGAGGAAGTGCCCTGCTTCGCTGAGATCATCGCGCAGTTCCGGAAGGTCGAGTCCCTGGCGGACGCGATGAAAGTAAGCGACCATGATCGGAATCTTAGCGATGATGGCCATCGCACGATCTTCATTGGTCGGGCGATCCTGATCATTCCCGCGCTGGTCGTAAAGACCTAACATGCTGACACCTGTGCGGATGAGATTCATGGGAGCCGCATCCTTAGGCGCTGCCTTGATGAAGTCGATAATGCCCTCAGGCAGGTTCCGGTGTGAGCGCAGAGTCTTCGTGAATTCAGCCAGTTGTGACTCGGTAGGCAGTTCACGACGGTGGAGGAGGTAAGTGACTTCTTCGAAAGAGCAGTTCGCTACCAGATCATCGATATTGTATCCGAGATAGCGCAGGATGCCGGCCTCGCCCTGCACGTCGCTCAGGCAGGATTCATTCGCAATGACTCCGGCGAGCCCTTTGGCGTAATCAGGTGTTTCAGACATAATCGATAAAATAGGTAGAGAGTGGTAGAAAAGAAAAAGCCGGTAGGGCTACGACCTGACCGGCTGAAAAGTTGAGGTTGTTTATCCCATCGCACGGACGAGAGCAGCGCCCATATCCGATGGCGTTTCGGCCACCTCGATGCCGGCCGCTTTCAGAGCAGCGATTTTTGCTTCGGCCGTGCCTTGACCGCCTGAGACGATCGCCCCGGCGTGGCCCATGCGACGGCCGGGAGGCGCTGTCGCTCCGGCGATGAATGCGGCGATCGGTTTGTCGCAGTTTTCGGCAGCCCAGGCAGCTGCCTGCTCCTCTGCAGTGCCGCCGATCTCACCGATCATGATGATCGCTTCTGTTTCTGGATCATCGTTGAACATCTTCAGCACGTCCTCGTGAGAGGTCCCGTTGATCGGATCGCCACCGATGCCGACGCAGGTGCTCTGGCCGAGTCCGAGATTAGTCAGCTGCCACACAGCTTCATAGGTAAGGGTGCCGCTTCGGGAGACGACGCCCACCTTACCGCGCTTGTGGATGTAACCCGGGGCGATACCGATGCGGCAGCCGCCATGCGAGTCTTCGCCTGTTCCGGGTGTGACGAGGCCTGGGCAGTTTGGCCCGATGAGGCGAGCCTTCGTGCCCTCCATACCGGCGCGGACGCGCATCATGTCCATCACGGGGATCCCCTCAGTGATTGCGACGACGAGGTCGACTCCAGCATCGACAGATTCAAGAATCGCGTCGGCAGCGAAAGGTGGAGGGACAAAGATCGCGCTAACTGTAGCGCCAGTCTCGGCGACAGCCTGGCTGACGGTGTCGAATACGGGGACGCAGCCTCCGAATTCCTGACCGCCCTTACCGGGTGTTACGCCTGCAACGACTTGTGTGCCGTAGTCGAGGCTGAGTTGGGCGTGTCGTCCGCCAAAGGAACCAGTGATGCCCTGAATCAGGACTTTGGTGTTTTCATCTACGAGAATAGCCATGAGAAAAAAGAGAAAAGGTGAGAGGACGGGTGCTTAGGCAGAGATAGCAGCTACGATTTTATTTGCCGCATCGGCCAGGTCGTCAGCAGAGATGAGATCGACGGAGGAACCGGAGAGGGTCGCTTTCCCGGCCTCGACATTGTTACCTTCGAGTCGCACAACGAGTGGCAGGCTAAGGCCGACTTCGTCGCAGGCGGCGACGATGCCTTTGGCGATGACGTCACAATCCATGATGCCACCGAAGATGTTTACGAGGATACCCTTCACATTCGGGTCGCTCATGATGATTTTGAAAGCATTTGTCACCTGCTCCTGTGTGGCACCACCCCCGACGTCGAGGAAATTCGCAGGCTCACCACCGGAGTATTTGATGATGTCCATGGTGGCCATGGCAAGTCCTGCTCCGTTAACCAGGCAGGCGATGTTGCCATCCAGCCCGATATAGTTCAGGTCGAACCTGGCAGCCTCCACCTCGCGAGGGTCTTCCTCAGTCGGGTCGTGCAGCTCCTGGATATCAGGATGGCGGTAAAGTGCGTTGTCGTCGAAGTCGAACTTGGCGTCCAGTGCCAGCACCTGGCCGTCCGGTGTCGTGACGAGAGGGTTGATCTCCACCATCGAGCAGTCGCAGGACAGGAAGAGCTTGAAGAGAGATTTGAGCAGCTTAGCGAATTGCTTGGCCTGGTCTCCAGCAAAACCCAGCTTGGCGGCCAGCTTGCGGACCTCGTAGGGCTGGATGCCCAGCAGCGGGTGGATGACCTCGCGGTGGATTTTCTCGGGAGTCGATTCGGCGACGTCCTCGATGTTCACTCCGCCTTCAGTAGAGGCGACGATCACGGGCGAGCGGCTCTCACGATCCATCAGGATGGCGAGGTAATACTCTTTCTCGATCTCCACACCGTCAGCTACCATGACCTTGCTGACAAACTTGCCCTCTTCACCGGTCTGGTGGGTGACAAGAGTCTGTCCGATCATTTTTTCAGCAATATCGGCTGCTTCGTCAGCTGATTTGACTAGGTGGACACCACCTTGAAAGCCATTCTTAAAGGTTCCTTTCCCGCGTCCGCCCGCGTGGACCTGCGCCTTCACGACGATGTCGGAAATACCGAGCTCTGCGACCGCGGCATGAGCCTCTTCCTTGGTCGAGGCGACCTTGCCCTTAGGCGAAGGAACTCCAAATTTTTCAAACAGCTCCTTGGCTTGGTATTCGTGGATATTCATAAAAATCGATC
>JAHDFZ010000110.1 GCA_020627905.1 Verrucomicrobiota bacterium | reverse complement strand
CCGGCCGGCCGCTTCCGGCGTGAGCGCGCCCGCAGAGACAGCCTTTTCTAAGACGCCACTGATCCCACCATCCGGCCAGCGAATGTCATAGAGCTCACCGGGGAACTTCATCGCCCACGAGTGATCGGTAGTCCGGCCGTAGAGCTCGCCATTGATGAAATTGGCGATCCTGCCGAAACACACTCCCAGAGGCGCGACGGTGACGAGGTTGTCGCCCAGCCCCGCCCAGGAGAGTTTTTTGTATCTGGCAAAAAACCAGGCAAAAATAGTCAAGCCGGCGATCGCCCCATGGCTAGCCATGCCGCCACCCGATATTCTCAAGAAAATGGCAGGATTCTGAATGAAGTCATCCCAGGCATAGAGGAGGAAATATCCCAGCCGCCCGCCGAGCATGACGCCGAGCAGGGCCGCCAGGCAGATGAAGTCCGCCACCTCCGAGCGTTTGAGCTCAGAACTCCCTCGACTGACGAACCAGCGCAGGAGAAAAAATGCCGCGATAAACCCGGCCACATAGGAGATGCCATACCAACGGATCGCGAAATTCCCGAAGAGAGGCAGAGCGATCGGATCGATATCGTGAACGTAGGTGGCAATCATGAAGGCAAGTGAACGCCCGAGTATGGCACAGGCGTTTTCGTAGGACAAAAGATACTTTGTGCAGCGCTTGCCTAAGGAAATTGAAAGGAATGACTTTCTAAATGCTGGATGAAGCCCGCTGCGCCCTGAGCAAACCCACGTTGCAATAATTTGTGTAAGATTCGTATGAAACAAGGGTCTAATTTCTTGAAAACATCGTAATCTTAACTAAATCTGCACCGTTGTTGCTTTGTTAAGAGGGAAAACACAAGGCGACAAACCTGAAACCAACCAAACAAAATGAAAAGAGGACACTACAAAGACCCAGCTAAGGGGGTCAAACGCATCAGCATCTCACTGCCACCTGAGATTTTCGCTGGATTGGATCAGCTAGTGGATGATGGGAAATTCTCCAATCGCTCTCAGGCGATCAGCGAGATGATCCATCGCAGCCTGAACGATTATTATCAGGAATACGATGAGCAGGTTATGGCCGGGACGATCACCCTCTTTTTCGACGAGTCGAAGCCCGGTTTGCTCCAATTACTTTCCAAAATCCAGAGGGATCACATCGATGAAGTTGTGGGCTCTCAAAGCATCCTTCTTGAAGATGACCTCACGATGCAGGTCATCCTTTGTCAGGGCGCAGCATCCTCACTCAAAGCGATTCTCGACCAGCTGATCGCCTGCAAAGGTGTCCGGTCCGGGAAGCTTGAAATGTCCTCTGCGATCCTGCCACAAATTATCGGTCGCCAATTGGATGAATCCAGCGATCCCGATCACATGGATTCAGCAGCGTAAGCCTAGCTGTCTCCGAAATCAGCCGAGCGTGAAGACGCTCGGCTTTTTTTGTGGCCTTGTCCAAAACAGCGTGCCAAGCGCAAAACGACGCATTGCAATGAGAGTGATCAATCGCATGGCCACACCGTCCCCCGCGCGGGGCCTTGGTAGCTCTGGAGTCCTCCCACCGGGAGACAAAACGAACGCTCAACACACCAATCTCGGACCTTGCCAAATCCGGAGAGCGTGTCGACATTTCATTGAAGTGTTATGAAAAAACTGTCTTTCCGAACCCGTCTTGCCAAATGCCTCGCCCTCACGAGCTGCCTCGCTTCCCTTCTTCTCAGCTCAGAGACATCCTTCGCCAGGGATCAGCTGGTCTGGATCGGTGGACCGGCTGGAATCCACAAGGCGATCCTCAACACGGAAAAAGGCACGATCTCAACGCCGGAGCTGGCAGCGGATCGCCCGGGTGCTGGCTTCCTAACGATCAACAAGGCCGGAACACGTCTCTACGCAACCGGCGGCTCCCGCAAAACGGGCGGCACAGTCGCTGCCTATGCCATAGCTGATGGTCAGCTGACGTTTCTCAATGAAGTCTCCACAGACAGCGGAGCCTCCGCTCACATTGCGCTGGATGAGACTGACTCCATCCTCTTCTCTGCCCAATATGGAGGAGGCACAACGAGCAGTTACGCTCTGAAGGAAGACGGCAGCATCAAGAAGCTCACGATGCTCATGGGACATGAGGGCGATTTCGGCCCGAATGAATCACGCCAGACGAAGCCGCACCCCCACTGGGTAGGTGTCAGCCCGGATAACAAATGGCTGCTCGTCCCCGATCTTGGTCTGGATGACGTGATCATTTATGAAATAGATCATGAGGGGAAGAAAATCAGCCCTCATGGACGCGCTGCCACTCACCCGGGCGGCGGACCGCGCCACTTTGTATTCGGTCAAGATGGCAAACAGGGATACCTCCTGAACGAGCTGGACCTTACTGTCACGGTCTACGACTACGATGGTGAAGCCGGCACGCTCACAGCGACACAGGTTATCGAGTCTGTGCCCCGTGATGAACTCAACAAACTCCTGCGCGCCACCTGCTCCGAGATCCGCCTTCACCCGAACGGGAAATTCTTATACACTGGTAATCGCGGACATGACTCGATCACCGCTTTCGCCATTTCTCCAGATGACGGCAAGTTATCTCTGATCGAAAACGAAAATGCACGAGCCAGCTGGCCACGGAACTTCAACCTGGACCCGACTGGCAAGTGGATGCTCGTTGGCGGGCAGATGTCGAATACGGTAGGACTCTTCTCGGTCGATCCAGAAACGGGAGAACTGCAGTTCCAGAACCGCACGGTCAATTCCCCTGCTCCCATCTGTTTTGTCTTTCAGCCCTAGAGGTTTTTCTTTACAGGCTGTTCTCTAACTCCTGGCGGCCTTTCAGATTGAAGCGGCCGCCCAGCCCTTCTGCCTTCAAGGATGCCGCCCGCGCTGCCAGAAGTGCAGAGGATTTGGCATCGCCTGTCGCCGCGAAGTGCGCAAGGAAAACACCATGAAAGACATCTCCACAACCAGTGGTGTCGACTAAGTTGCGCACTCGGAATGCGGGCTGATGGAATCTCTCCCCCTCGGCCCCGAGGAACCAGGATCCAGCCTCCCCATCCGTGATTCCGACCCACTGGGCTCCATATTGAGAGAGAGAAGCTAACTGTTGCTCTCGGTCATCTGCCCGAGTCGCGGCTTGAGCAAACTCAGCGGCTACGATGAGGATGTCCACCATCGGCAACAACTCAAGGAAGCGTTCCTGAAAACGGCCAGCTCCTCCATCGAAAGAGACCATGCCACCTGACTTCTTGACGATTTCAGCGGCATGAAGGCAGGCTGGCCAATGGCGACCGTTCAGATGCAGGATATCACACGACTGCAGCAGGGATCGCGGAAGGTCAGCATCCGTAAGATCAGGGGCGTCCCCTTTGCGAAAAACAATGTGGCGAGCTCCATCGGCCTCCCGCGTGAAGTTCGTGCTGACGGTCCCCCTAGAGCGTGGCGCCGTCAGGAGGTGACTGCCATCCACTCCGAAAGTCAGATACTCCTCCTGTATCTGCCGACCGATCCAGTCATCGCTGAGCCGATCGAGCATAGTCGCTCTCACTCCGTAGCGAGAGGCTGCACAAAGCGCCGTAGGCACTGGCCCGCCGCCTGAAAGGATCGAATCAATCGCCTCTGTAACCCCCTCAGCGGAGGGAAATTCCGGGACAACTGTCAGGATATCTAGAACAGACATCCCGATGCCGACAAGGTGCGGAGTGGCATCAGCACCTTGCGACATAGAAAACGGACTCTCGTCCAGCGAAAGCTTAAATTAGATCATCTGGCCCTTGAACCAGGAGACAACTGCCTCGGTCATCTTCGGCAGCCCATCACCGGAGAAAACGTGGTCAACACCTTCGAGAACGACGATTTCTTTGGGTTCAAAGGCTCCCTGATAGAGAGCATAGCCCTCATCGACTGGCACAACATCGTCCTTATCACCATGCACTACGAGGAACGGGACCTCGATCTTTTCGCACTTCGGGAGGATGTTTTTGATCGACTCCAGATCGTCGACAAAGGCTTTCGACAGCGGGAACTCCTCTCCCTTGTCCTCAGGCCACATGAAACCGGCACCCGGCTTCTGGTCACCAAACTCGCGTTTCACGAAATCAGCAGTCTCTACCATACCAGCAAGGGAAACCAGTAGCTCGATCCGGTCGTCACGGCTAGCAGCCAGGACACCGACAGCCCCGCCCATACTGTGGCCTACGTAGGCGATCCGGTGGTAGCCGGCATTTTCAGCCGCATTCACGACAGCTTTGAGATCTTTCACTTCCTTCGTGATGGTAGAGTCAGCAAACTTGCCATCCGACTTCCCATTCCCGGAGAAGGACATGCGAAGAGAGTTGTAACCCTCGGCCTCCAGAGCCTCACACAAACCTACCGCCCATTCGCGATCTTTATCGCCAGTCACGCCGTGACCGACGATGATGAGCATGGAGGAATCAGTAGGATCCCCATGAAAGGTGTAGTCGAGGACCTCTTTAGCAGTGTTCTTAATTTCAGTTTCCATGAGGAAAATCGGTTTAGTGAGAGTTAGGAAGCGGTTTCGGTATCAAAGACGCGGACCTCTTTGAACCAAGGGCCGAAAGAGTCAACAAAAACATCATGGTCAGGATCTACCTGGTAGGAGTTGTGATCCTCGACCGACGCAAACTGGAGGTGCAGCGAGTAGTGGAAGTCGTTGTTCGTCACAGGTCGAGCGGGCGTATCAGCCGCCTTGCCAAAGGAACCGGATTGCACGGTGCCGATGGAGAATAAGGCACGCAGGCCCTGCTCAAACTTCTCATGATCTGAGGGTGTCAGTTCGTCGTTCAGCCAGAAATAAACGCTGTGATTTACCATAATTCGAGACTAGGTCAGGCGCCAGAAAAGGCAAACAGAAGCAGGACGCTTTTTTCGGAAATACCCCCTGATTTTCTCAGACACGTCCTGCCAGCAGCTCGCGCTGAAAGATGAGTTCTTTCGGCAGATGATCGTAAAGCTCCAGATAGAAATCAGCCTCGGAGAGTAGTTCCTGCCGAAATTCCTCCGGACTGACCTGCATGAGTTCATCAAACTGATCCTGCGAGAAATCCAGCCCCTCAAAATTGATTTCATCGTAGTGAGGCTGCCAGCCCAGTTGAGCCTCGTGCCCTCGGGCTCTGCCCCTCACTCGGTCAAAGATCCACTCGAGGACGCGCATGTTTTCCTGGAAGCCCGGCCAGAGAAAGGAACCATCTGGGCCTTTGCGGAACCAGTTCACATGAAAAATCCTCGGCAGCTCCCGGATCTCTTTCCGCATCTCCAGCCAGTGGCGGAAGTAGTCACCCATGTTGTATCCGCAGAAGGGGCGCATGGCGAAGGGGTCATGCCTGATTTTGCCCACAGCCCCTTCGGCAGCAGCGGTGGTCTCTGAGCCCATATTCGCTCCAATGAATACTCCATGGACCCAGTTAAAGGCCTGAAAGACCAGCGGCATGGTCGTCGCCCGCCGACCGCCGAAGATGATGGCGTCGATCGGCACTCCCTCGGGATTTTCCCACTCAGGATCTATGGCAGGGCACTGCGCTGCCGGCGCTGTAAATCGGGAGTTCGGATGGGCCGCCGGGCTGTCGCAGTCGGGTGTCCACGGCTGGCCCTTCCAGTCTTTGATACCTTTCGGTGCCTCTTCCGTCATCCCCTCCCACCAGACATCGCCATCCGCTGTCAGGGCAACATTGGTGAAAATGGTGTTCCGCTCCAGAGAGGCCATCGCGTTCGGGTTCGACTCGTAGGAAGTGCCCGGGGCTACACCAAAGTAGCCTGCCTCGGGATTGATCGCATGCAGCTTTCCCGTCTTCCCCGGGCGCAACCAGGCGATGTCATCCCCCACTGTCGTGACTTTCCAGCCTTTCTCCCGATATGTCTCCGGCGGGATGAGCATGGCGAAGTTCGTCTTCCCACAGGCACTTGGGAAAGCGCCCGCCACATAGCGTTTCTCACCGGAGGGTGCCTGCACACCGCTGATCAGCATGTGCTCCGCCAGCCAGCCCTCGTCCCGGGCGACAACGCTGGCGATACGCAGCGCCAGGCACTTTTTACCGAGAAGAGCATTCCCCCCATACCCGCTCCCGAACGACCAGATCTCGCGGTCCTCTGGATAATGAACGATGTATTTCTCCTCATTGCAGGGCCATGCGACATCATCCTTCCCGGGGGCCAGAGGAGCACCTACCGAATGGACACAGGGGATGAAATCCCCGTCACTACCCAGATGATCGAGCACCGCCTGCCCCATGCGCGTCATGATCTTCATATTGACCGCGACATAAGGACTGTCACTGATCTCGACACCGATCATCGAAAGGTCCGATCCCAGGGGGCCCATGCAGAAAGGGATGACATAAAGCGTGCGGCCCTGCATGCAGCCATCGAATAGCTGCTGCATGCGCTCACGCATAGCCCGAGGGTCCTCCCAGTTGTTGGAAACTCCCGCGTCATCCTGACGGCGACTGCAGATAAACGTGCGATCCTCCACTCTCGCGACGTCTTTTGGGTCAGACCATGCTAGATAGCTATCAGGACGTTTCTCCGGATTGAGCTTCTGGAAGGTCCCGGATTCGACGAGTTCGGCGCAGAGTCGATGCCACTCTTCGTCCGATCCATCGCACCAGACCACCTGCTCAGGGCGGCAGAGTTTCGTGATACTGCCTACCCAATCGATGAGTGGCTTGTGAGTGGTAACAGAGGAGTCTGGCTGATGCATATTTAAGGAGAAAACCTGATGGGAAGCGTGGCACTGGGCTAGCCATGGCGAAAGGAAAAAAAGCCTACTCTTTGCATTTCCCCCATGGTCCCTCCGGTCGTCCCAGAGCAGAGCATTGCCGAAATCACCAAAGAGCGGGCTCTTAAGATTCCAGATTCGACACACTTCTGGCGGCTTTTTCTTCTTCCCCACCTCGGGCGCGTCCCCTACACTTTCGCAAGCCCGTCTCGACGGTCTGTTTGAATCAGAAAAACACCTTATCTAAACTGTATCTAAATAAATCCTTATGGCGCTCAAGCTTCACAACGCAATGTGGCCCGGTCTCGTCGGAAAAGAAGACGGAACGGACAATCCCCCCATCTCCCTTGACCGTATGCTGGAGCTTACGACGGGAGCCTCTGTAGACGGCAAAACCTACGATGGCGTAGACCTCTTTCTCTTCCACCCTCACACAGATCCCGACGCTTCTGACGACGAGATCCGGGCAATGGCAGACAAGATCGCCGACAAGGGGCTGAAAGTCGGATCTATGGTAGCACCTGTCTGGCCGGGGACGGTCGGAGATTCCGCCATGGGAGATACTGAGGCCCGTGAGAAATTCCTGCTCGCTGTCAAGAAAGCCTGCCGCATCGGAGGGATTCTCAAAGAGCACGGCGTGCGTGAATATGGCGTCATCCGCATCGACTCCGCCGACAGTCCGGAGAGCTGGAATTCCGATCCTGCCGGCAACACGAAGACGATTGCTGCCACCTTCCGCGAGGCAGGCAAAATCGCTGCGGATCATGGCGAGCGTCTGGCTGCAGAGGGTGAAATCTGCTGGGCAGGCATGCACAGCTGGAAGGATATGCTGAATCTGCTCGAGGAGACGGGTGCTCCAGAGAGCGTCGGCTTCCAGGCTGATCTGGCCCACACCTACCTTTACCTCATGGGCTACAACGCTCCTGAGCATGCGCTGCTGCAGGAAGGCTACTCAGAAGAAGAGTTCTGGGCTGCTTACGAGACCATGACCAGCGCTCTTCGTCCCTGGACGATCGACTTCCACGTCGCTCAGAACGACGGCTCCGTCCATGGCACGGGCAGCCACGATAAGACAGGCCGCCACTGCCCGGCTGATGACCCGAATGGCAAGCTCGACATCACAAAATGTGCGTCTTACTGGCTGAAAGACTATCAGGAGCGCGGTATTCAGCATATCTGCTGGGATGGCTGCATGTTCCCGAATGAAACGCTCGAGAAGCAGGATACCTGGCAAACCATCCTACAGGCGATGGTTGACGTTCGGGAGAATGTTTGAGTCCGGTGATCCGGTCAATCAGCTCTTCATTCAAAGACGACAGAGGCTTCGCCCCCACATGGGGCGAGGCCTTTTTTCTAGACCGGGTTTCTCTTGATTGAGGGGTTCACCTCGCCAGAGGACAGGTAGACAGAAACTCTCAAATCTCGCTTTGTCGATTTCTCATGTTCAACATTCAAAGGCAAGGTCCTGGACTACGAGGGTTACTCTCCAAACATATGTATGACGGTGCCGTGAGAAATTCCAAGGAAGCATGAATTCCAAGGAAGCATGACCGCGATGCTCGGAGGTCACTGGTCTGCGGCTAGCTCTTCGGCAGCTTGTAAGTAATCGCGCAAAGAGATGGAAATCTTCCAGTGCAGGTGGAATCCTACGTCTTCCTTATCGACACTTTGAGCCACCTCTTCAGCAAGTCTCGGGGAGCCGGTCATAAGAAAATAAAAGGCTAACGAAGGCCAGTTTGACGCCGTTTCGTCTGGATTCGTCTTCCAGCCTCGCCAGAAAAGCTCCCCAAACCACCGGGTCAGCAGTTCTCGGGGTTCCATGACAATTGACTCGCCCTCATCTGACGTCGCAACAAACTTCGAAGCCTCTTTATCCCAGTTGACGGTGCCGCGTAATTCAATGTTCGGTCGCAATGGGATCTTGACCCCATTCTGCGTGCGAAACTCGATATTGCTTTTCACACGCTCGATATGCTTTTGCGCCTCCCTGTGAGCGTGGATCATCGAGTTACGAACGGCTGATGCATGAACACCCTCAACTGGCATCGCCTGAAAACGCTGGACACTTTGGTCGAAAACGAGTTGGCGACGCTCCTGATTTCCCTCCCTGAGGGTTGATGCGATGAGGCGGAAGTCGTCGAGTTGCTCGATTAACTCCTGGTCATTCGGTGCGCTGAGTGCAGAGACTTGCGCCATCTCTTTCCGCTCATCTTTAGACAAGAGGTCGTCTCTTCCAGTCTCGTCATACTTGCGGAAAGCAGAAATCGCCTCCGTAACTTCTCTCCTCTTCTGACGAACTTCTTTTTCAAACGAATCAGGTAGGAAGAAATTTGAGTCGCTGAGCTTTAGGATCTCCGCATAGGTGTCACGAATCTTCGATAAAGCATCAGCGCCGACCGAACGACTGGCAGCGTTGGCCCGCTCAAAGTTCGCGAGCGCAACAGGGATGGGTTCAAGCTGCGCACCTAGATCTCTCAGCCATCCCTCAGACGCTTGAAAGGGCGCTCTGTAAAATCGAGAAAAAAGAGTCCTCGCATTCTCTATTTCGCCACCGTTCCAACTTTTCAAAGCTGACGCGAGGATGTGGATCTTCTGAAACGTTTTCGGATCACCAGCGACTTGAGCAGCCGGTATAAGAACGCCGCCAGCGAGCTCGGGTGCTGCGCTCTGGAAAAACTCAGCTCTTGTATCCGCTTCGGAATTTTCAATTGAACCAACAAGTTCGAAATGAGCGTTTGCTGCGCTCTTCTCGCCCAGTGCCAGAGCCGCGACCCCTGCAAGATATGAGGCATTGATTCGCAGACTACTCGGATTGTCTGAGTTTTCAGCATAGTTTCGAAGCTGCGTCCTCGCAAATTGAAACTTCCCTTCTCCCAGAAGATTGCGCTTCATGACGAAGGCTCGAACACGATCGCCAGAGTCGATGACATAATCCTGACTGGTGCCTCCTGCAGGGGCTGAGGCGTCATTTCCCCCAAGCAGAGCAGCAGTTACCCCCAGAAGGATGACCAAGCCTGCCAGACAGGCTCCGAACACGAGGGGCTTCTTTCGAACTTTTTCCAAAAGTCCCTCTTTTTCACAACCAGCATTGGGGTTTACACGAATGAGGTCCAGACGATGCAAAATATCAGCATAGCTCTGGGGACGATCGGCTGGCTTGTATGCCATCATATCATCCACTAGTTTGGCCAAACCTGGCGTAATCTGAGGGCAGGACTTTCGAAGGCTCACCTGCTCACGCTTGATCACTTTCAGCTCCTCAATAGATGAAGTGTCAGCCTCAAATGGAGGCCTACCTGCCAGCAAATGGAAAAAGGTGGCTCCAAGGCTGTAGATGTCCCCCAGAACGGTATCCGGTTTATCGTCTAGCTTCTCTGGGGGCACGTAATACGGAGTCGCCCAAATTTCATCAGACTCATCAGAACCACCCTGCTGCAGAGCAAGGCCAAAGTCGACAAGTTTTGAAACGCCGTCTTTCGTGAGCAGAATATTTCCAGGCTTGATATCCCGATGAATCAGATTTTCGCGAAACGCCGCCTGTAAGCCGCTCGCCATCTCGCGACAGATTTTCGTAACCTGCTGTTCCGGAATCCCGTTCGGATGGTCTGAGACAACCGACTCAAGGTTGTCCGCATCGACCAACTCCATGCCGATATAGAAATGATTCTGATCCTCGCCAACATTGTAGACTTTAATCACATTCGGGTGATTCACAGATGCCGTAAGCTTGGCCTCTCGGTCAAACATGGACATGAGCGCCTTATCCTCTGACAGGCTCTGGTCCATGACTTTAAGCGCAACCTTCCGGTCGAGGGTCGCATCGTAGGCGTAATAGACGGTGCTCATCCCGCCCTCACCCATCCGCCTAAGAATCTGGAAACGGCCCAGCTGAGATCGCACCCGGATGACCGAATCACAGGCCGGACATCGAATCTTAGAAAAAAGCCCCAGATCCGAGACGTCGATCGCCTGGCGACATTCTGGGCACTTGTTTAAGAGAGGCATGGTCTAGGGGGAAACGCTGATCAATGACCTGCTTTAAGAATACAATAAGTAGCTCGCAAAACAAAAGGCCCAGAAACCGTAATTTAAGGGAAAATATCTGTAACACATCCCGAGTCTCACTGAAAACCAAAAACACACTAAAGAAATGTGCCAAATCGGTCACCTAAGAAACGAATGGGGGGCGGCCCCCGCTAATACGAGGACTCGACGCGCTCCGCCACGTCGCGGTATTCATAATCAACAGCATAAATCTGCTTGAGCGCCTCGATAGAGTCGGCCTTCCGCTCCATTTTGTCGTAGAGCAGGCCCAAATTGTAGAGCAGGAGCTTTTTCGTGTCATCCATCCCTTTCAGCTCATTGATCGCTTCCTCATACTGGGCCGCTGCGAGATCATTCATGTTCATTTCAGACATGCACTGGCCAAGCATATTCATCACCTTGATGCGTAAGCTGGGACTCCGCTTCGCCATCTGCAGGTGCTTGATCGCATCACGGAAGCGGTCCGCTTCGAACAAACGCGATCCCAGCTCGTAGCGCAGCTCGTTATCGGTAGGGTTCTTGTCGACGCGAGCTTCCGATTCCGCAATGAGTCCTGCCATCTGCATGGCTTTCATCTCGCTCAGCTGTGCCTGATACTTGTCGATCTCGGGATGCTCCGGATTGGTCTCAATGAAAGCGCGTAGCTCAGCCACTTTAGCGCGGCCGACTTTTTCCTTCAGAGCTGAGACCTTCTTCTCCAGTGAGGGATCCTTTTCGCTAAGGTGGTAGGCCCACTCGTAGAAGGAAAGGGCCGTTTCGTGCTCATCAAGCTGCTCATAAGTATCTGCGAGTTTCTTGGTGACATCCAGATTCTGGTTATCTGCGGCATAATCAGCAGCGAGCCGCTCTGCCTGAGCTTTCAACATATCCGGGGTCATTGCTGCCCGGCTCTCCTGCTCAAGCTTTTTCGCATCATCGCCAGACTTCAGGATGTCTCGCAACCCGCCTTCGCTGTCGAGATTTTGAGAGATAATCGATGCACGAGCTGTCGCATCTTTGAATTTCTTACTCGCCGTCAGATCCGT
>JAHDFZ010000109.1 GCA_020627905.1 Verrucomicrobiota bacterium | reverse complement strand
CGGCTTGTTGAAAGGAATGGGAGTGACCGGCACCTGAAAAAAGTGCCAGAACTCGCCGGCACTCTCCGATCCTGTCCCCGTCAGCCCACAGATCCGATCGTAGAGAGCATAGAAGCGTTGCCGCGTCATACTGGCCGAGGATTCGCCTTCTGCGCGTATCTCGACTCCCTCCTCCGCCTCCACGGCCTGATGCTGCCCCTCTCTCCAGCTCCGATCCGGGAACGGGCGACCGGTGAACTCATCTACGATCACCACGGCATCCTCATCAATGACATACTGCTCGTCCCGCTTGAATAGGTAAATCGCTTTCAGCGCGTTCAGCACATAGGTCTCCCACGGTCGCCTCAGTGTCCGCCATGGGACCGCCTTACGATCACGGAACAGCTCCCGTTTTCCTGCGGGGCTGAGTTTGATAGACCGCTTATTGTAGTCGATCGAAAAATGTTCTTCCTCTACCAGCTCATGCGCCAAGCTCTTCGCCGCTAGAAAAGCCTGCTCGAAACCTTCGACATCTTTTGACGCCTCGCTGATCAGGAGGGGTGATCCGGCTTCGTCGATCAGCACGCTGTCGACCTCATCGATGATGGCATAGGCGAGAGGCCGCTGAGCAACTTCTGGGCTCGGACGCTCCAAGCCCAGAATGGCAAAGCGCAAACTCTCACCCGGCCCCCCATCGGGATGCTTCATGATGGCCAGCTGATCCCGCATGTAATCGAAGCCATACTCATAGCCGACACCATAGGTGATATCACAATCGTAAGCTGCTTTCTTAGCCTCTTCAGACCCCTGTCCGCCACCCTCAGGGAGATAGCCGATGCTGATATTCAGAAAATCAAAGATCGGCTTGGAGAATTCATAATCCCTCTCTGCCAGATAGCTATTCACCGTCACGACATGCACCCCTTTCCCCGCCAATGAAAAAACGTAGGCAGGGAGGCTGACGGCCAGAGTCTTACCCTCCCCCGTGGCCATCTCGGCGATGCCGCCCTTTACTAATCCCAGCCCTCCCAGGATCTGAACATCGTAGTGAAAAAGCCCCGTCGTCCTGCGCGACGCCTCTCGTAAAATGGCAAAGGCTGGCACGACGATGTTGTCGAGCGACTCCCCCTTCAGTCGGACACGCGTCACCAGGGCATCGGAAGCCTCTCGCAGCTCTTCATCAGAGAGGCCCTCCATCTGCGCTGCCAATCCGTTTATCTGCGAGAGCTTCTTCTCGTCTGAAGAACTTCCCTGCTGACGACTGAGCCTCCTGGCCGCCTGGATGAACCTTCCCTTCAGGAACGCACTTCGATCGTATTGAGATGCTAGAGTAACTTTTCGTTTTGCCTGGACCATTTATCCGAAGAGAGCGGATCAAACACGGACGGTTCGCCTGAAAACTGAGGAGCGAAAGAGAAGATCACCCTCCTATACATCCCCATAAACAAAAAGGGAGGAACAAGAAAACCTGTTCCTCCCCTTTGAAAATCTGCCTTATCAGGCGAGGAAGCCGCTATCGCTTGCGACCTCCTGAAACTTTCCGAATGGAAATCTTGCGCTCAACACTTCCCTGTTTGCGAAAGTTAAAGAATCCGGAAGCTGGTTGCTCGACCTTCAGGGGTTCACCTTCCACAGGAACCGCACGAGTAACCGTTGCTTGCTCTTCACTCTCAGCGTCACCAAGATCAGCCAGGGTGAGAGGCGTCGTCACAGGCGATGCCCCATTGTTCAACAGTCCACGATCTGCGTCGTTAGCTGAGCTGTTATTATAACCAGTCGTGAAGAACTCGTCATCAGAAGTGCCTGAATACTTTGCAGGCACATACCCTTTGGGCGCATAGCTTTTAGATCCCTTCTGCGGCTCATGTCCACGAGAAAGCTGCAGACGCTCGACGTCTTCGTGAGGGTGTGTCGGATCGGTGTCACGAACGCGGTCGATCTGAATCTGCTCGGTGCGCAGCAGGGTGCCGCGAGCGCGCTCAAGAGACGTGAATGACGAGTTGTATGCGACGACTGAGTCGAGGAAGGCATTCTCGGACTCCTGACGACGCTCGATCGCGTCGAGGATGATCTGGAGCTGCTCAGCTGTTGTGCGTCCACCTTCTGACTCAGTATCTACAGCGAGACGCTCATTGAGACGGCGCAGCTCTTCACGGTTCGCACCGAGGGCCTGCTGGCGTCCCTGCATGTCGCGGTAGGCCGTCACGAGCTCACGGTAAGAGACGACGGACTCAAGAAGGACTGTATCAATCGTCACCTTCAGCTGATTTGCCTGTTGACGAAGTTCCATCTCACGGCGGAGGAGCTGGGCACGCTCTGTATCGTTATCCCAGGGTTGCTCAAACTGAAAACCGACGTGGTAGCCGGTATCACCCCACTGATCGCGGAAAGCAGAGCGGTAATTACCATTGCCCTTGATGTCACCAAGCATCACCTCAGCAACGAGGTTGAGCATAGGCCATTTCTCATTTTTCTGCATGTCACGACGAACCATGGCAGTGCGGAGCTGATCAAACGCCTGCTGGATTTCTGGACGGTTGCGGAGCGCATCAATTGCTACCTTGCGGACATCGTCGCGGTAGAGCGCATAAACAGGAGCACTGACCGGAATCATCTCCTTATTCGAACCAATGTCTTGGTCAGGATCATTGACCAGAATACGCAGGCGTTCCTCACTGTTGCGGACTGCCATCTCAGCGCGGATGAGGGATGAATCAGCGGTCGCCAGAGAAGACCTAGCACGCAGGAGCTCACTCTCAAGGGCGTCCAGATCGCTACGCTCTTCCAACTTGCTTACGATAGCGCGGATTTCTTTCGTCAGATCTTTGGTGAGTAGATAGTTTGCGCGTGAGTAGTAAAGAGCCCAGTAAGCACGGTTCACTTCGACGAGGTGAGACTGAAGCTGGCGCACAAACTCGGACGAAGCCATGCGTGCGTCATACTTGGCGATCTTGAACTTCGAATGGTTGTAGTGGTAACCACGTCCCTGCATCAGCGGCTGAGCAAAAGACAGGACGAACTCAGAAGATCCCTGGCGGGCAGGGTTGAGGAAGTTGGAGTTATTGTTCAGCGTCGCGAAGCGGTTAGATGCCGTCACTTCACCACCTGTGAAGATCTTCTTGCGAAGCCCTCCCTCGAGGTAGTTCTCGTTTTCGGTGAAACGGCCTGTGCCTGAACTGGTCGTGAGACGCGAACCGGAGGGCTCGTTCGTGCGCCGGATACCACCATCGAGGAATAAAGTCGTGTCAAACTCACCGTCAGCTTCCTGGATGCCTGTTTCACGAATCAACGGCAGGTCACGGAATACTTTGATCTGGTTAGAGTGCTCGATCGTCTGTGTGTAGATGCTGCTGATTGACTGCGGACTTGTCGACTGAGAACCCCAGATGCTCTGCTTGACCCGCTTCCCCCAAACGGTCAATTCGTCACCAGCAACTCCGCCGCCTTTTCCACCATTCATCAGCTTCGACCGGCGTAGGTCGGGCGGGTCCATCTGGCGGATCCGAGCCTCGTAGGCTTTGTAAATCTCTTCGATCAGGTCCTCGATATCCTGTTGAGAGTGACTGCGGATCGTGTTGTAGCCTGGAATCTCAGGATAACGCTCGATTGGATCATTTTCGCGCACATCGTGTCCCGCCTCGGGCTTCGGGTCAACGCGAGCATTGATCGTGTCGCTCTCGCGATCCATGTAGACATCATGCACCTTGTCTGAGTAGACGGGTAACTCGAATTTCGTCTGATCGTCGAAGTTAAAAAGACGATTGAACAAGCCACGACGCTCTGTGTCTGTCTTTTCCTGCGCTGCAGCGGGTAGAACGCAGGCTGAGACCGCGAGTAAACTGAGAGTTTTGAGATGCTTCATTTTCTGGGGAAGGTCTGTCACGTTCACATCTAAGTAATGCGAGCTAATGAATCAAGAAAGTTTTGAAATTTATTACGCCTATCGCTTAAAAATCAGCGCTTGCGGGCAATCGGGCGGCAACTTTGCGTCTCACGCGTGCGACTGCTCAAAATAGTCACAAATGGCTTCGATCAAAGAAGGTAGCGTGCTTTCGCGAGCCTCAACTGCCACCGGGTGGCCATTTTCATCAACAGCTGCACTCGTCACCGGGCCGATGCTCGCAATGGCAGTCGTTTCAGGAATATCGAGCCCGAGATCGAGAAAGTTGTCTACCGTGGAAGCGCTGGTGAAGGTCACCATGTCGGCGCCATCTGTTTCATATCGCTTTACCGCCCCTGTCGGATCGGAATCCTCCGGCACGGTCTCATAGGCGATCACTTCATCGAGGATCACTTGCGCTTTGTTCAACCTTTCTGATAGCGTCTTGCTGGCTCCTTTTGCCCGCACCCATAGCATCGTGGTATTTTCGATCGATCCGACCTCGTTCGCAAATGCATCAGCAAGGCCCTCAGCGGTGTGCACCTGCGGGATTAAATCAGTCCCCAGATGGTATTCTTTGATCTTCGCAGCGGTGGCAGGGCCGACAGCTGCGATGCGGCACCCACCGATCTCGCGCGCATCCTCTCTCACTTGAAAAAAGGCGTCGAAAAACCGCTCCGCAGCATTCGGGCTGGTGAAGATCAACCAGTCATAGCTGTGAGCGGAGGCCATGCACTCAGCGAACTCAATCGCATCACTCCCCTTGGCTGACTCGATACGGATCGCCGGAATCTCAATGACATCGGCACCCAGGTCCTGCAGCATTCTGCTGAAACGGCTGGCCTGGTGCTGCGCACGCGTCACGACGATGCGCTTGCCACGGAGCGGCCGCTTCTCAAACCAGTTCAGCTTCTCTCGACATTCCACCACTGTGCCAAAGACACAGACAGCAGGAGCTTTGAAATTCCGCTTCTCTGCCAGCTCAGCAATGGTCGAGAGAGTCCCCGTCAGCGTCTCATGCTGCCCTGTCGTCGCCCATCGCACGAGGCCCACCGGGAGATCAGGGTCGCCACCCTCTTCCAGGATGGAACTCGTGATGAGCCCGAGGCGCTCGACCCCCATCAGCATCACCTTCGTTCCCGGTGCATGGGCGATCTGTTTGTAGTCGATGGACGACTCATCCTTGTCGGGCCGTTCATGCCCGGTAAAAATGGTCAGCTGTGAACAATGGTCACGGTGAGTAACCGGGATACCCGCGTAGGCAGGTCCAGCGATCGATGAGCTGATACCGGGAACGATCTCGAACTTCACACCGGCGTCGTAGAGTTCCTCCGCCTCCTCTCCACCACGGCCGAATACCAGCGGGTCCCCTCCTTTGAGACGGGTGACGATCAAACCCTTCTGCGTGCGATCGACGAGTAGCTCATTGATCCCGCCCTGCGGGATCGCATGATCCTTCGACTTTTTGCCGGCGTAGATCAGCTCCGCTCCCGGCTTGGCCCACCGGAGGAAATCAGGGTTTGAGAGGTAATCGTAGACCACTACATCCGCCTTCTCGATGCACTCTTTCCCCTTGAGGGTAAGCAAGCCGGGATCGCCGGGACCGGCGCCTACCAAGTAACAAATTCCTGTTTTATCCGTCATGTTGAAAATCGGCTTTATGAGATCGACTGAAAGATCTCCCGCGCCAGCGCTTCTGGATCGGACGCGGCACCACTGGCGCTGGCCTCGCGGGGCGGGATTTCCGGCCGTTCTTCGTCGAAGACCCGCACCTTCATGGTCAGGGTCTCAGTGTCCTCGCTCAGAGTCGTCCAAACCCCCACCGGCGTCTGACACCCGGCCTCAAGAAGGTGGAGAAACTCGCGCTCAGCGGTCACGCGCTGCGTTGTCGGCCCGTCATTGATGAGAGCCAGTGCGGAGGCCGTCCTTGTGTTCGCTTTGAGAATCTCCATCGCTACCGCTCCCTGTCCGGCCGCCGGGAGGAATTCCCCCTCAGGCAGCTCCCACACGTGGACGGTTTCCCCCTCAAATTCGAAAGACCTCTCGCCCGCTTGGAAAAACTCGAGGCGCTGCAACCCGGCGCTCGCCAGCATCGTGGCGTCGGGAGCACCCTCGCCAAACAATTTGCGAATACGGGTCGGGAGATTCCCTCTGATATCCTCTGTCTCGACTAGCGCCTGCTGGTGTCGCAGCTGCTGAGCACGACGAACAGAGCTCGTAGCCACGCGTTTCCCAGCAAGCCCACTCCACGATAGGACCTCCGGATCCCGGCTGAGGATGACATCAGCAATCGGAGCACGCGGGAGCGTCGAGCAGATCATAAACGGCTCGGCGAGAACGGTCGGCACATCCTTCAGACTATGCACAGCAAAGTCGATTTCCTGCGCCAGCAGGGCTTCCTCCAGCTCCTTTGTGAAGATTCCCTTATCCACGATGGCATTCTCGCCCAGGGCAAACTCGCTCAGCTTGAGATCCGGTCGCTTATCCCCGATCGTCTTAATCACGCGGATTTCGCAGTCTACCCCCTGGTCCAGTAGCGCCGCTTTTGTCATGCGCGCCTGGCATAGGGCCAGATCACTACCACGGGTTCCAAGAATGAGAGGCTGAGTCATGAATGAGGGGGAAGAGGGCCGGCCGTGTAAGACGGATCTGCCGACGAGGTGCTTGCGTCAGGTTTCGGTTTACCAGAACGCGGCTCGCGCAAGGCTTCAATCCCTTTTTCCTCCAGATAGTCGCGAATGACTCCCCGACAGATTTTCAGCTGCTTTTCCCGCTGAGCTTTCCCGTCTGCCGCGATCTGCTGCAGCTGGTCGATGTTGTATAAATACGCATTCTCCACCTGGTTGACCTGAGGATCGACATCCCGTGGGACAGCGATGTCGATGATGAAAAGGGATCGCGCCGGGCGGGCCCGCATCGCGGCCTCCACCGCCTCTCGAGTCACGATGTAATGAGGGGCGGATGTCGATGAAACAATCACGTCTACATCTGCCGCCGATCGCTCCCAATCATCGAAACGGATCGCGCGCCCATCCAGCTCACCAGCCAGCTCCTCTGCCTTGTCGAAGCTGCGATTCGAGACAATGATGCTGCTCGCCCCACGAGAGACCAGGCTCTGTGCTGTCGTGCGGCTCATCTCGCCAGCACCGAGGATCATCACTTTGCAGCCTTTCAGATTACCGAAAATCTGCTCAGCCAGGTCAACAGCGACAGCCCCGATGGAAGTGGATCCCTGCTGGATTTTCGTCGTCGTGCGGACCAGTTTCCCGACACTAAAGGACTGCTGAAAAAGCTTGTTTAAGTAGCGGGAAGTTGCCTTCTCGCTCTGCGCCACTGAATACGCTTTCTTTACCTGCCCGAAGATCTCCGTTTCACCGATCACCAGCGAGTCCAATCCACTGGCTACCTCGAAAAGGTGATTGGCAGCTTCCTCATCGGAGAGCTCGTAGAAGTCGACTGCCCCGGGCGCCATCTCGAAGGTTTTATTCAGATAGTCCCGGACCGATGCGATAGCCGATGCATTCTCAGCAGCAGCGCCATAGACCTCGACACGATTGCAGGTGGAGAGGATGACCGTCTCATCCACCGCATCCAGACCGTGGACATTGTGGAGATGCTCTGCCAGGGCATGCTGCGCCACAGCCAGACGCTCCCGCACATCGACGGACGCAGACTTATGGTTCACACCTAGGCAGAAGAGAGACACGGAAATCTGAGGGAACAATTAGAGAACGGCGAGAGTCGCAAAAGCGAACGCGACAGAAGCGATCGTCAGCCCCGCGAATCGGTTCGGCGGCAGGGGCCAGAAGCGCTGCCAGAGGAGCAAACCAGCGTAAACGACCCAGACTGCTCCGAGGATAATCCAGTGCGTCAGACTGGGGCTTTTCTGCATAAAAAAAGCAGCAGCAATGCCCGCCGAGAGAAGGATCGTGCCGATGAGCACGAGGCGGAAAAGCGCCGTCTGCAGATAGCGGATGGGGGCGAGAGAATAAAAAAGACCGGACGGGTGCCCGCCCTTGAGCTGACGATTCTGAAACATGTGCATCACGCCGGCGATGCCAGCCAATCCGAAGCCCCCATAAGCGAGTAGGGAAAGCGCAGCATGCATCTCCAGCCAGGGATCCACCCGATCATGCGGTCGCGGACCCGGATCATCGAAGCTCAACCAGACAAAAGCAGCTCCCAGCAGAGTAGCGATCACCGGGAGAGTGAACAGGCCGATCAGCGAGAGCCGAAACGCCTGACCGAGCAGAAGGTAAATGAGCACCACACTCCACCCGATGAAGGTCAGGACCTCCGCGCCATTCGTGATGGGGCACCGCCTATGCATCTCGCCACGCTGCTCCAGGAAATACGTGAGAAAGACGGCGCCGATGAGCGCTGGAGCCACTCTCATCCACGCAGGCGCGACCTCTCCCCGACGCAGGACAGCTGTCGACAGCAGGGCTCCCGCAGCAAAAAAGCCGATGGAGATCAACAGAAATAGAGAGTGCTCAGGCATGAAATGGATAGGAGGGATGGAGCTTACGAGCACAGCAAGGCTTTGCAAGACTCATGGCTCGCGTATTGACGGCTTTCTTCTTGCAATGCGGCCGGTTTCGAGAACGCTTTTTCGGGTATGGATGCAGATTTAGACAGGAAAAGCGTCACCGACTTCCAGCAGCGTGTTTACGCGCAGACAAGCCTCATTCCAAAAGGGAAGGTTGTCTCCTACGGTGAGCTGGCCCGAGCACTCGATTGCGGCTCGGCACAGGCGGTCGGTCAGGCCTTGCGTCGGAACCCGTTCGCGCCGGAGGTCCCCTGCCACAGAGTTGTCAGCGCCAGCGGCGACCTGGGAGGGTTTTATGGCGAGCGCGGCGGAGAAGCCGCAGAGAAAAAACGCCAACTGCTGGAAGAAGAGGGCGTCACCTTCGCGAGTGACACCCAGGTGAACAGCCACAGTTTTCACCAGTTCTCAAAAGGACTCTAATTCCCCCCCGATGGACGATCTTGCTGCGCAGCTTGCCGACTACCTCGCTGATCTTGAGCGGTATCGCATGCCCTTCGGTCGGTTCGAGGGCAGCTATCTGGACCGCCTGCCCTACGAGTATCTGCATTGGTTCGCTGAAAAGCAGGATGGATTTCCGGGTGGGCGCCTCGGCGAGCTCATGCAATTCGTCTATGAGACAAAGGCATGCGGCGCTGAAAAGGTGTTTTTCCCCATGCAGAAAGCTCGTGGATGAGATAGTGACGGGTTCTGGGTCGGTGACAGAGCTGACGTGCTTGCATTCCGCCGTGGGAATGAATTCCCAGCTCCCCAGCCCTTCCCTTCGGCACGCTTCAAATCCTGCCTATAGAGTCAGGAGGCCTCCGCTGCCAGCTTTTGGCACTCCGACTGGACGTCCTCGGCGGAGATCCCGCGCAGATCGAAAACCCGAAGAATCGTTTCCTCGATCAGATTGTTCGGACAGGAAGCCCCTGCCGTGATGCCGACGATGATTTTCTCATCCTGAGCGAGGATCGATGTCTTCGAGCTGACCTCAGTTTTCTGATGCAGATCGAAGTGAATGATTTCCTCCAAGCTTTGCAAGCAGTCAGAAGTGCGGATGAAAAAGGTCGGCAGCTCTTTCTCCCCGATCTCTACCAGGTGCGCCGTGTTGGAGCTGTTGTAGCCACCCACCACCAGCAGCGCATCCATCTTGTGCTTCAGCATTTCAAAAAGGGCATCCTGCCGCTCCTGAGTTGCCCCGCAAATGGTATCGAATACGAAAAACTTCTCGGTATTCCCATCTCGCGCTTCCATCGCTGCCTCGATCCGCTTCTGGATGTCCTCCGTCTCAGACTTTAACATGGTCGTCTGGTTCGCTACACCCACCCGGTCCAAGTGAACCGTAGGGTCGAAACCCTCCGAAAGCGCATCTGGAAAGCGGGCATAGAACGCCTCGGTATCCGCATGCTCACCTCGGATCCATTCACAGAGAAACTCTGCATCCTCAGTCGTGAGAATGACCACGTAGTGTCCGGTCTTATCATCACCGAGCGCTCGCGAAGCAGTTGCTTTTGTTTCTTCATGGCTAGCCTTGCCATGGATGATCGACGTCACCCCGTCCTTTGCGAAGCCGCGCACGCGCCGCCACACTTTCATGACGTCCCCACAGGTCGTATCAACCGTCTGCGCGCCCTGACGCTCGATTTTGTCCATGAATGCCACCGGAGCGCCGAATGCCGGCACGATGACGACGTCTTCCGGTGTCAGCTCATCGTAGTGCTCACCCATTTCCTGCCAGGGCAGAGAGACGATACCCATCTCCGTCAACTGGCGGTTCACCTCCTGATTGTGAATGATCTCACCGATGAGGAAAATGCGAGATTCCGGAAACACCCGACGCGAGGCATAAGCGAGATCAATCGCGCGCTCCACCCCGTAGCAGAACCCGAACTGCTTGGCGAGGGTTACCGATGTATTGCCAATCGTAAAAAGCCCCTGCGAGCGCACTACCTCTACCAGATTGCTGCGATAATGCTCTGCCACTTCGGCCTCGACACGCTCCATCACCTCCGGCTTGCGCACGTTGACGCGGCGGGGCTTCGGCTTCTTTCCAGTGGTAGCAGTCATAACAAACAAGGTGGCAGCGAAGAGCTCGCATCTCAGGAGGTCGCCTCTATCCTAAAACAATACGTTTAGATCATCGAAAGGAGCGTCCGTGATCAACACCGACCGAGGATGATCGGGCAGCGCATAATCGGTCGGACGCGGGATATTTTTTCCCAGGGTCTGATCTTCCGGCAGGCTGGGCTGGATGTTAATTGGGGTGCCTTTGCGCACAAGATTGAAAAATTCCTCTGCCACTGTGCGGTGAATGCGCAGACATCCTGCCGTGCGCGGCGTGGGCCAGACCGCTCCGGCATGAAATCCGTAGCCCGACTTAAATTCAACCCACCAGGGCATCGGATAGCCGACATAGCGCTGACCTCTCGGCAGATCTACCCGCTTCCCTGGACGGATGTCGGAGCCGTTCACATGAAATCCGTAAGTGTTGGAGCGCTTGCGCGGCAGTTTTGAGAAGACCTTGTAGTTTCCGAGCGGTGTTTCCTTGCCCGGTTTCCCGATGGCGACTGCGGCCACCCAGCGAGGCTCGTTACCCTCGTAGACGTAGACCGCTCGATTGGCCAGACTGACCCGCACCTTTACATTCGCCGTGTTTGTCACCTGTCCGTAGCGAACCGCCATGCTGATGGGCCTTTCAACCTCAGGGACAGATCGACAACCACTGAAGCTGGCGAGCGAGCCGAATAAGAGCCCCGCCAGCGAAAGGCGGAGGAAGGATGTGCGGGAGAGAGTTTTCATAAGCGGAAACAAATTATCAGGGGCCACACCCTCAGCCCCATCCCGGCGGATTCAATCGAAAACTGGTGATGGTGCGGCGTGGTGCCCATCCCTCCGCTAATGAAGCGCTAAGCTAAACATTCCAATGCCTTCGCCTCCCTACCCGGCTTACGCGCCTATCTCTGACCCTTCAGAATTTCATATGCGCAACACGGCATTCGCCGTAAACTGGCGGAACCACAAGCCCATGAATGCTCCCCTGCCTCTCCGCCTGCTAGCCTTCTGCTCTATCGCGTTCCTCTCTTCCTGCTCAAAAACAAAACGCGAAATTGCACTAGCTCCATAAATGAACACCAGGATCGAGGCGTTTCTTGCTGAGATGAAAGTTCTGGGGGAAACCTGTCCCCGGGACGCCATGGCCCCGACAGGCGAAATGTCGGAAGCGCCCGTCTTCGGCGTGGAAGGCGCACCGACCAATGTCATCGTGGCAGCTACCGATCAGCTGATGAACATGGAGTCCCCCGCAAACGTCAATAATGACAACCGGCTCAACTTTTACTATGGAGGATCCGTCGCCCGATTTCTCCGCGATCGCTTCCGGAGCGAGGAAGCGCCGGAGGGTTATGTGGCCGAACTGAACGAACTGCTCG
>JAHDFZ010000108.1:10558-11816 GCA_020627905.1 Verrucomicrobiota bacterium | reverse complement strand
GAGCCGGCAAAACAGATTAAGGAAATTGGTCTCAATACATTTCTGCCAATCATGGCATTCCTGCTTTTCGTTGCAGGATGGTGGTTCTGTTCACAGAAGGTTGTGACAGACTCGACAAAAATTCCAAGTCCTGCCGAAACATGGACTGCCTGGAATGGCATGCTTGAGTTTTCTCGTCAGGAGGAAATCAAGGAGGCTGAATACTATACGGCTAACGAAGCTCGCGCCGAAAAAATGTATGTGAAAGCTGCTGAGGCGAAGGCGGCGGGTGATGCTGAAAAGGCTGAGCGCTACACTGGCATGGGCGACAAGTTCAAAACAAAGGTCTACCAGGGTGCCACGACATTCTTCGATCAGATCTGGATCTCTCTCATCACCATCGCGGTTGGCTTCGCCGCTGCTACCCTGATCGGTGTGCCGATCGGGATTCTCTGCGGTGTCTCCAAATATTTTAACACAGCGCTCAACCCGCTGATTCAGCTCTTTAAGCCGGTTTCACCTCTGGCATGGTTCCCGATTGTATTCGTATTTACTACCTGGGGGATCGAACAGCCTGAGTCAACCAGTATCTGGCAGCGCGCCCTCTGGACTTCTGCTGGTGTGGTGGCCCTCTGTTCACTCTGGCCCACTCTCATCAACACGGCTGTGGCAGTTGCCTCCATCGATCAGGATCACTTGAACGTAGCGAAAGTTCTCAAGCTCAACTGGCTTCAGCGGATCGTGAAGATCATCCTTCCTTCATCGCTCCCGCTTATGTTCACGGGCCTTCGCCTCTCAATCGGTGTTGGTTGGATGGTCCTGGTTGCGGCTGACATGATGGCGCAGAACCAGGGACTTGGAAAGTTCGTCTGGGATATGTATCAGAACGGTGATGTTCAATCGACAGCCCAGATCGTGATCGCTGTATTCTTTATCGGTGGCATTGGCTTCTTACTCGACCGGGTCATGCTCGTCTGCCAGCGCCTCGTTACATTCGAAGAGCAGAACATCTAGTTCTAAGGATCCGCAGGTAGAAAATAATAACGAGAGATAGCTATGGCGTATATCGAGTTAAACAATGTCAACAAGGGCTTCGGTTCGGGCACGGCTCGGACTGAAGTTCTCAAGGACATCAATCTTCATGTCGAGGAGGGCGAATTCATCGCTATCCTTGGTTATTCCGGGACGGGAAAGTCCACCATCATGAACCTGATCGCCGGGCTGGTTTCTCCAGACACAGGCGAGGTGGTCGTCGATGGCGAAAAGGTTAATGGACCGC
>JAHDFZ010000108.1:2722-10548 GCA_020627905.1 Verrucomicrobiota bacterium | reverse complement strand
TCCTTGGCTGACGGTCTATAATAATGTCGGGATGGCAGTAGATGAGATCTACAAATCTGAGGAGAAGCAGTCAAAGGACAAGCGGATCAAGGGTTCCATCGAGCAGGTCAACCTGACTCCGGCTCTCCACAAGCGCCCAGGCGAGCTTTCTGGTGGGATGCGCCAGCGTAACTCAGTTGCGCGGACTCTTTCTATGAACCCGAAAGTGCTGTTGCTTGACGAACCATTGAGTGCGCTCGATGCCCTCACGCGAAGCGTGATTCAGGATCAGATTCTGGATATCCAGAAAAGGGAAAACCAGACGATCATTCTCATCACCAACGATGTCGATGAAGGTCTTTACATGGCTGATCGAATCATTCCTCTGGGAATCGGTCCTGAAGCGACTTTCGGTCCCGAGGTAAAAGTTGACTTCGAGCGTCCACGCGATCGAAAGGCCATCGGCGCCGACGATGAATACCAGGAGCTCCGTCAGGAGGTGATCAGCTTCCTTCTTCAGGAGAAGGCGAAAGAGCGTGCTAGCAAGCCGCAGAAAAAGGTCACGCTCCCCAATATTAAACCGATGGACATTTCGCGTCACCGTCCGTCGACCTTCCGTGGTTTCCGTCCGAAGCCCAAAACTGAAATCGCAAACTAACCACAGTCTCTCATGGCATATTTTGAAGCTATAAATTTATCAAAGGTCTACAAGACGCCCAATGGTGACGCCGTCATCGTCAAGGGGTTTGACCTTGAGATCAAGAAGGGCGAGTTCGTTTGCGTCCTCGGGCACTCAGGTTGCGGGAAGTCGACCGTTCTGTCGATGGTTGCGGGCTTGAATGAGATTTCCGACGGAAACGTGCTGCTCGACGGCACCGAGATCGAAGGTGCGGGGCCCGACCGTGGGGTTGTTTTCCAGTCTCCCTGTCTGCTCCCATGGATGACCACCTGGGATAATGTAATGCTGGGGATCAATCAGGTTTATTACCACGCCACTCAGGAGGAAAGGAACCAGATCGCTGAGTATTATTTGACCGCCGTCGGTCTTGAGGATGCTCTGCATAAGCGCCCTGATGAGCTTTCGGGTGGTATGCGCCAGCGGGTTGGTCTGGCTCGGGCGTTTGCGCTGTCTCCTAAGATGCTCCTGCTCGATGAGCCCTTCGGGATGCTGGACAAGCTGACGAAATATGAGCTTCAGCAGGTTTTGATCGAGCTTTGGAACCGTGAGCGCTTAACGGCCATGATGATCACCCACGATGTGGATGAGGCCATCTATTTGTCTGACCGCATCGTTATGATGTCCAACGGACCTGCAGCTGATGTGGGCGAGATCATCGACGTCAAGCTGGAGCGCCCACGCTCCCGTGAGGATGTGATGAAGACGAAAGAATATCAGGAGTATCGGGAGCAGGCGCTCTCGTTCCTCAACGAGCGGGTCTACCTGCTAGACGAAAAGAAGGAAAAGCAGTCAGCGTAGGGCCGTTTTCGACCGAACCATAACCTTAGATCGATAAAATCCCCAGCATTTTTATGAGCACTCTTCCCGCAATCCCAGAGTCCGCTCCTTTCAGCCCGGCTCAGCGCCTCTGGTTGAACGGCTACATCGCCGGCCTCGTTTCTTCCGATGAAGGATCATCACCAGGCGTCGCATCCAAGCCGAAAGTTCGTGTTCCGATCATTTATGCTTCGCAGTCGGGCAACAGTGAAGGGCTGGCCGAGACTTATTCAGAACAGCTTGGTGGCATGGGTTTTGATTGCCCATGTCTCGCCGCTGACGATCTCGGTGACCTTGATCTGACGAAGGAGAAGAATCTGCTACTGATTTCGTCGACCTGGGGGGACGGTGATCCGCCTGACAATGCTGTCGATTTCTGGGAGACGCTCCAGGCGGAGGATCACCCGAAGCTTGAGGGGCTCACATACTCCGTTCTTGCTCTTGGAGATTCCAATTACATTGATTTCTGTGGTCAGGGCAAAGCCTTTGACGCACGATTGGAGGCACTTGGGGCATCGCGGATGGCCGCACGCGTCGACTGCGATACCGACTTCGAGGAGCCGGCTGACGAATGGTTTGCCACGGTTCTAGAGGAACTGAAAAAGCAGGACCCGGAGGCAGGTGATGCCGACGGGGGTGCTCCAGCTAAGAAAGAGGAGGGATACTCAAAGAAAAATCCATTCCCTGCGAAGCTGAAAACAAACCTCATGCTTAATGCCGAGGACTCGGCACGCGACACGCGTCATTTCGAGATCGATTTGAGTGGTTCGGGGATGAGCTATGAGTGCGGAGATGTGCTCGGAGTCTACCCACAGAACAATCCTGCCCACGTAGACGAAATGATCGCGGCACTTGGATTCTCGCCTGACGACGTCGTATCGACACCTGATCATGGCGATCGCCCGCTGCGCACGGCTTTGCTGGAGGACTTTGACATTCGCACACTGAGCGTCAAGTTTCTTAGCGAATGGGCGGAGAAGTCTGGATCGGAGGAACTGGCAGCCATTGCGGGTAGCGATGACAAGTCAGTAATCGAGAATTTCCTCTGGGGGCGCGAGATCATCGATCTTGTCACCGGATACCCGATCGAGTTTGCAGCTCCTACTGAGTTTACAAGTCTGCTGCGCAAGCTGGGAGCGAGACTGTATTCGATTTCTTCCAGCCCCAATGCCCACCCGGATGAAGTGCACCTCACGGTTGCCAAGGTTACATATGAGAGTCATGGGCGTGCTCGCGAAGGGGTCTGCTCTACCTTCCTCTCAGATCGCGTCAACGACGGTCTGAACGTGGGAGTTTTCCTACAGGCCGCATCGCATTTCAAGCTTCCGACCGATCTGTCTACCGATGTGATTATGTGTGGTCCTGGGACAGGAATCGCACCGTTCCGGTCTTTCCTGGAGGAACGTGAATTCACGAAGGCTGACGGCCGCAACTGGTTGTTCTTCGGGAATCCACACGAGTCGACAGATTTCCTCTATCAGGACCAGCTGTTGGGCATGAAGGATAAAGGTGTTCTCACTCGTCTTGATCTCGCGTGGTCACGTGATGGCGACGAAAAGGTCTATGTGCAGGACCGTATGTTGCAAGCTGGTGAAGAACTGTGGCAATGGTTTGAAAGCGGTGCGCATTTCTACATTTGTGGCGATGCCAAGCGGATGGCGAAAGATGTCGATGATGCCCTCCATACCATCGCCCGCCGACACGGCAATCTGGACGAGGCTGGCGCCGCGTCCTACATCAAGATGCTCGTGAAGGAGAAGCGCTACCAGCGTGATGTCTATTAGGAGTCGATCAATCAGATCTATCAAAAACCCCACAAACCGAACCGAAAACATTTTATGAGCATGGTCCCTAAACAAGTTGCTGGCGAAAGTCTGTCATCGGATCAGGAGAGTTATCTGGATGGTTTCTTTTCCGGTATGCGAAATCGCGGCCTAACCTTTGCCGACGCCGCCCCTGAGGCCGGCCCGGCGCCGAAAAAAGAAAAGCTTACCGCTGAAGAGAAAATCAAGCGGGAGAAAGCCCCCTTCGATGCATGGTCTGATCTACGCCAATTAGCCAAGACCGGAGATCACCCGGAGAAAGAGGACATCTTCCGTTTCAAATGGAACGGTCTATTCTGGCTCGCCCCGGTGCACGAGGGCTATATGTGCCGCCTTCGTATGCCTGGTGGAGTTGTGAGCAGTGATCAGTTCCGTGCTCTGTCTGATATCGCGGATGATCTCGCTAGCGGTTACTTGCAGTTAACAACAAGGAACAACGTGCAGATCCGGATCATTCCGCCTGAGAAAACGGTGGAACTGCTTGAGCGCGTCCAGGACTGCGGGCTTCACTCGCGTGGGTCCGGCGCAGATAACTTGAGGAATTTCACGTCAAACCCCACCGCTGGGTTCGACCCACATGAGATTATCGACGTTCTGCCCTACATCAAAGATCTCGCGAAGATCGTTGTGAACTCGGCAGAGTATTATGACCTCCCACGGAAGTTCAACATCTCCTTTGATGGTGGAAACCTCGTCGGTGTGGCAGAGGACACCAATGATATCGGCATGCGGGCGATTCGTGTGGATGGCGAAGTCTACTTCCGCATCCTGCTTGGCGGTATCACAGGTCACAAAGAGTTTGCTGAGGACAGCGGTTTTATGTGTAAGCCGGAAGATGCTGTGGATGTTGCTCTTGCACTGACGCGCGTCTGGATCGCGAATGGTCGTCGGGACAATCGGGGTAAGTCCCGCTTGATCTACCTGCTGAAGGATTGGGGCTTCGAGAAGTTCATCGTTGAGACTGAGAAGTTGCTGGGCTACTCTCTGCTGCCGTTGGATCCATCCACCATCGAACCACATGAGAAGCCCGTGGAGGCACATCCTCAGATCGGTCCATACAAGCAGAAGCAGGAGGGCTTGAACTACCTCGGAGTCTATGTGCCTGTCGGTATGCTGCAGACAGATGAGGCTCGCGCGATTGCCCGTATCGCTGATGAATACGGGAGCGGGGATCTGCGCTTGACTATCTTTCAGAACGTCATCATTCCAAATATTCCGGACGACAAGTTAGACGGTGCGATCGCTGCTTTGAAAGAGGCAGGGCTTGGCACGGAGGCGTCCTATATCCGTGGAGGTGCGGCAGCTTGCACAGGCAACATGTATTGTAAGTTTGCTAGTTCAAATACGAAGCATCACACCATTGAGATGATCGACTACCTGGAGAGCCGCGTGACTCTGGATAAACCGATCAATATTCACACGACTGGGTGTCCGCATTCCTGTGCGCAACACTACATCGGTGACCTCGGGTTACTTGCCTGTAAGGTCCCTGTCGAAGGTGAGGACGAGCCGGTGGAGGGTTACCACGTATTCGTCGGAGGTGGATTTGGAGAAGGCAGAAAGCGGCTGGGACGACAGCTGTTTAAAAGTGTTCCCGCTGGTCCGGAGCTCTATGGAAAGGTGGAGGCACTGCTCCGCGTTTACCTCTCCAAGCGTGACTCTGAGGAGACGTTCCTGGACTTCACAACGCGCCACGATGTGGAAATGCTTGAAAGCCTGACCCTGGCTGAACATTCTGCTCTCGAGGTCTGATGATATCACCGGCTTTCGACGGAGAGAGCAATGCGGGGATGAAAACCCTCGTGGACGAGTTGCTCAATGAGCAGCAGTCTCTGACGGCAGTTGAGCGATTTTCGCAGCATCATGAGTCTGTGAGCGAGCCTCTGCAGGCTCGCTATTACCATGATTTGATTCCTCTCTCCAAGCCGGGGAAGGGGGAGCAATACCGCTTCGAAGTCGATCTGGATGTCTGCAGCGGTTGCAAGGCTTGTGTCACGGCCTGCCACTCCCTCAACGGTCTCGATGAGGGAGAAAGTTGGCGCGACGTAGGAGCGATTGTCACTCCGGATAAGCCGGACGCGGCGATGCAGGTTGTCACGACAGCCTGTCACCACTGCGCGGATCCGGCATGTGCCAATGGTTGTCCGACTCTGGCTTATGAAAAGGAGTCAGACACCGGGGTCGTGCGCCACCTCGATGATCAATGCATCGGGTGCCAATATTGCACCCTGACTTGCCCTTACGAAGTCCCGAAATACAACGATCGCCTTGGCATTGTGCGGAAGTGCGATATGTGCCAGTCGCGCCTGCGCGAGGGAGAGGCTCCAGCCTGTGTGCAGGCCTGTCCGAATGAGGCGATCAAGATTCGTATCGTATCCGTGGAGGAGGTTGAGGCGTCCAGTCAGAATGGGAAACGTCTCCTGCCGGGGACGGTTGAGTCATCGATCACAAAACCAACGACTAAGTTCGTGAATCTGCACGCCTCCGCAGATGAGTGGATGAAGCCTGCCGATCATGACGATTTAACTCCAGCGCACGGCCACTTTCCTCTGGCCCTTATGCTGGTCTTCACCCAGGTAGGTGCAGGTATCATCACTGCAGATGTTCTCGTTCGTTTATTTGGCTCGTCACCGCTGCCTCTTTGGCATGCGCTGCTTGGGGCGGCATTTTGTTTTGGGGGGCTGGGTGCCGCACCATTGCATTTGGGTCGGCCGGAGATCGCCTGGAAGGCATTTCTTGGTTGGCGCAAGTCGTGGCTCAGTCGCGAGATTCTTGCCTTCGGCCCGTGGAGTGGACTGGTCGCCGCCTACGTTGGTAGCTTGATCCTCCCATTGCCGGATTGGCTTCCGAGGTTTGTGCCGGATGCTCTGGGGATCGGGGCTGTCCTGACCGGGTTCGTCGGAGTGTTCTGCTCGATGATGGTTTACATTTTCACCAAACGTCCCTTCTGGGGTGCGAAGCATACAGGGCTTCGTTTCGGTCTGACCGCCGTCGTAGCGGGGGCGGTTTTCGCGGCTCCCGGGCTGGCGTTGGCAGCTTTGCTCATCAAACTCAGTTATGAAGCCGTTCTGACGGTCGAGAAAGCCAGTCCGTTCAAGAAGTCTGCACGGATCCTTACCGGCCCACTGGCTCTCGCTCAATACGCCCGATTCGGATTTGGTCTACTAGGGGCAGCACTTCTTGTAGCTTCTGGAGTCCACGAGTTCATCGCCTTGGCAGCCCTCGGGTGTCTGGTCCTCGGTGATCTCGTCGAGCGTATCCATTATTTCCAAGCGGTCGAAACACCGAAAATGCCCGGAGGCATCACTGCATCATGAGTATCCTAACGCAAGCCGAAGAGCGTCTGAAGGAAGTCCTGAGGAATCATAAAGGGCCTCTGACTGATCAGCTCGTGCGCCAGCCGGGTGCGTTCGGTCTTGGTCAGGTGCCGAGCAAGCAGGCACCTGATGCGACGACATCGATGATCTGTGGCTTTTGTGCCACCGGCTGTTCGCTGAATATTCACCTGCGTGAGGGGGAGGGGAGAAACCTGACTCCCACCTTTGATTATCCGGTGAACCTTGGGATGGCCTGTCCAAAGGGGTGGGAAGCTCTCACTCCTCTGGAGGCAGAGGACCGCGCGACTGTTCCGCTTTTGCGAAAAGAGAACGGTGAGCAGCAGCCTGTCGCTTGGCAGGAGGCAGCAGAGACGTTTCGCGATCGGATGAAGGCGATCATTGACGAGCATGGCCCTGAGTCCGTAGCGTTTTTGAGCACAGGTCAGATCTGCTCAGAGGAGATGGCCTTCCTCGGATCATTCGCTAAGTTCGGTATGGGCATCTACGACGGTGATGGGAACACCCGTCAGTGTATGGCGACATCCGTTGTGTCATACAAGCAGTCCTTCGGTTTCGATGCCCCACCCTATACTTACAAGGATTTTGAGGAATCCGATGTCATCATACTCGTCGGATCGAACCTCTGCATTGCCCACCCCATCATGTGGCAGCGTGTGCTGCGCAACAAACGCAGCCCTGAGATCGTTGTTGTTGACCCACGGAAAACCGAGACGGCCATGCAGGCCACGCAGCATTTCGCAATCAGACCGAAAAGCGACCTGACATTTTTCCAGGCCCTGGCGAAACTCATTATCGAGCGTGAGGGAGTCGATCAGGCATTCCTCGATGAGCATACGGAAGGTTTTGCTGACTACGAACAGTTTCTGGCCGAGCTAGACCTTGATGAAGCTGTCGAGCGCACGGGGATCTCACTTGAGCGCCTGACCGAGTTCGCTGACTTAATCGCTAGTGGAAAGCGCGTTTCGTTCTGGTGGACCATGGGGGTCAATCAGGGATACGAGGCAGTGAGGACAGCTCAGTCCATGATCAATCTCGCGCTGATGACCGGTAACATCGGAAAACCGGGGACGGGGGCGAATTCCATCACAGGGCAGTGCAACGCGATGGGTTCGCGCCTCTTCAGCAACACGACGAACCTGCTCGGCGGGCACGACTTTGCTAATCAGGAGCATCGCACAAAGATCGCCAAGC
>JAHDFZ010000108.1:0-2712 GCA_020627905.1 Verrucomicrobiota bacterium | reverse complement strand
GGCATGGAGGAAGATCGAATTCCGCCTCGGGTCAGCGTTGCCTATGATCAAATCATCCAACGAGTCCGTGAGGGGAAGATTAAAGGCCTCTGGATCATTGCGACGAATCCTGCACACTCCTGGATCGGGCGCGATGATTTTGAGGAAATTATGGATGGTTTGGAATTTCTGGCCGTGCAGGATATGTATGCCAACACGGAGACGGCTAAGCTCGCTGATCTGGTGCTGCCGGCTGCTGCGTGGGGAGAAAAGGAAGGAACGTTTATTAACTCTGAGCGACGCATCGGGATCGTTAAGCGTGTGGCGAAAGCTCCCGGTCAGGCTCTTAGTGACTTTAATATTTTCCGGCTCTTATCTTCGACTTGGGGTGTAGGCGATCTGTTTCGGGACTGGACCTCTCCGGAAGCCGTTTTCAGAATCCTGCAGAAAGCCTCCAAGGGACAGCCGTGCGATATCTCCGGCATTGATGGATATCGACAAATCGATGAAGAGGGTGGTGTGCAGTGGCCAGTGCCTGAAAGCGAGTCTGGCAAAACACCTGAGCAGGAGCGCCGACTGTTCGCTGATGGGACATTCTTCCATCCGAATGGCAAAGCGAAGATCCTCTTCGATCCACCTGCTCCCGATCCTGAGCCTGTTTGTCAGGATTATCCCATTCGTCTGCTGACAGGCCGCGGATCCTCAGCTCAGTGGCATACTCAGACGAGGACGCGTAAGTCGAAAGTTCTCCAGCGGCTTGCTCCCAAAGGAAATTTTGTCGAGATTCATCCCGACGACGCGGCGCGGCTGGGGATTGTTTCTGGAACGCTCGTGCAGGTATCTTCGCGCCGCGGTCGCATACAGGTAAAGGCCTTCATCTCTACCTCAGTGCCTGTGGGGAACGTTTTCATCCCGATGCACGAGTCGAACACGAATGAGCTTACGCTGGCTGTTTTTGATCCTCACTCGCGACAGCCTAGCTACAAGGCCTGCGCTGTGAAAGTCACAGCCCTTCCCGCGTGACGCTCTCGCCTGAATGATGCAGTAATGTGAATCGTCTCTTTTTTTGGGGGCGAATCAATCAAACTCGATCGGTTTCGGGGCAGGCAGGCGGATTTCTCTTGGCTCTGCCCGCGCATCAGCTGGCGTGGCTCGCAATGGTTCAGGAGCGTCGGATGAGTCCTCCGGCTCTACAGGGCTTGCCTGGATGGGCTCCGTTTGAATCGGTTCCGCCTGCAGAGGTTGAGCTCGGATGGGTATACGGTCGAGAGCATCAGCTGTGCCGTAGGGAACGATAGGTTGCGCGACGATGGCACCCGTTTCGCTGGTCACTGGGCGAGCAACTGCGCGGACATCCGGGTTTTCTCCATCAGGCTCAGGTGTCACTGTGAAAGAGGCGACACGAGCACGCATGACCCCTGTTTCCGAGCGATACGGATCGTCGTCAGTCAGGAGGGTAGAGCCGATAGGAAAGACGGGCACCGCATCACCCGCGACCGCCAGCTGCGGGATGATCGGCCCGCCAGCCTTTTGCGCTTTTGCGCGTTGGCGCGAAGAGCGTGAATCAGTCTGACTTGTCCCGATCTGTGCGAATGCGGACGTATTTGTCCCGGGGCGAAGATATTCCACAAAGGTGGTGCGAACTTGTGACGTGATACCCTCTGCGTTTGTCACATTCTCAAAGGTCGTCTCCGCCGTCGCCAGTTTCCCCGTCTTGCGGGAGATTTCGATCGCTTCCGCATCGACAGGAGGCACAAAAGGTTTCGGCTCGAATGACTCAGCCGCTGCATTCATGACATCCACCCAGATCGGAAGGGTCGTGTCAGAGCTGAATGCTCCGTTGAAGATTTTCTTCGTCTGGTCAAAGCCCACCCATGCCACACAGGTCACTTCAGAGGTGTAGCCGGCGAACCAGTTATCCGTGAAATTGTATTCGGTGCCCGTCTTCCCAGCGATTGGGATGTCCTTCAAGCCATAGTCCTGAGCCTTTTTCCCTGAGCCGATTTTCAGGGTGTCCGAGAGGATGCTGTTTACCTGATGAGCTGTGTAGCCATCGATCGCTTCGGCATTGACGGTTGCTGCGTGAGGCTGGTAAACCACGTTCCCCTGGCGATCTTTGATCTGGGTGATGGTGAAGGTTTCCTGGGGGCGTCTTCCATGATTGGGAAAGATGGAGTAGGCAAGAGCCAGCTCCTCCGGAGAGGCTGGATTCCGTCCGAGGAAAGTCGCATTAAACTTCTGCAGATCTCCCTCGAATGGCAGGCCTGCCTTTTCGGCCAGTTCGACGACTTTTGACGTGCCCACTTCCTGACCAACCCGAACGGTCGCCGAATTTTTAGACTTGGACAGAGCGTCACGAACAGGGATAGAGCCTTCATAGACGTTCGCCATGGATTCCGGCCCCCATTCGCCGAGGATACCGGTCATCCCGCCGATCATGATCTGGCGCGCATCGAGCGGGGTGTCATCCACTCGGCTGCCTGGATAATAACCTTCCTGAAATGCGGCAGCGTAGACAAAGGGTTTGAAAGCGGTGCCCAGTGGTCGACGCCCCTGCTTCACGCGGTTAAACATGCTATCGCTGAAGTCGCGTGCGCCTACCTGTGCCAGCACGGCACCCGTTTCATTCTCGATCAGGAGCAGGGCTCCCTGCAGATAAGATGGAGCTCGGAAGCGGGCGTCTGAATTTTTGTTTTCGCGGAGGAACTCTTCCTTTTCGATCTGGTATTCCTC
>JAHDFZ010000107.1 GCA_020627905.1 Verrucomicrobiota bacterium | reverse complement strand
AGTGCGCCTGGTTTGGGACCAGGAGGTCGCTGGTTCGAATCCAGTCGCCCCGATTCTTTGGGTTGGCATAGGCGCTGACTCGGGACACGCCCAAAGTTAGGGGCTCTCATCAAAGCGTCCTGTCCATAGCGGTGCCTCGCTCGACGCTTCTGTTTTTATTCACGGTTCTGCAAAGCAGCCTCCGAAACAAAAAAACAAGCGCCAGCTGAACCGAAAAATACAAACTGAGATAATGCAGAAGAAGAAGGAAAGTTTCGGCAGGTCCTGAGTCGGGAAAACAAAGACGTTCCGCGGCGGAATGAGAGAAACAAACGACCGAGATATTCAGCGCGAACAGGAATAAATTCGGTCTTCCCCAATAGAGCCATGTCATCACGAAGCTAATCATGCCACCGAAGAAAGCGGTCAGCATAAATGGCACTGACCGAGGAAGAAAGGTCGAAGAGGCAAGAAAGAGCGCGAAACCGCTGGCAGCAAAGTAAGGTGCTAGCCGGATAATGGACAAGGCGTGACGACAAAGGCCCTCCAGATGACTTTCTTTTGCACTCATCGCGTGCGAACCGTGTCTCTTCTCGGAGACCCAACGGAACTCTAGTTTCCTAAAGACCGACGCTATTTTCTATCATCTGGCTCAAGGATGCATGTCATGTTTTTGACGCGGATTTCGATTTTTTCGCCGAAATAATCGATCTTTATTTCAGCAATCAAAATCAAACTCGTAGAAGTGCCAGTGCCCCCTGCCCAACGCCAAAAAGACACAAGATATTCATCGCCCTGCATCCCTCGACTCTTTCCAACGTATTGGCAGCGACAAGAAACACCGCCAGAACCGAATGATTTCGGGTTCTCAACGAGCGGGGCAAAGTTGTAGGAAAAACCTCCCCCTGCCTCGGTGTGAATATTCACCTTTGTCTCCGGAAAAAAGACTTCCTTCTGCTCTTTAGAATGCGCTGTGATCCAAAAACAAAGAACGATGGCTGCTAAAATGTATCTCATATCACGACTTTGCTGTGCGCATCGGTCATTTCAAACACCACCTGCATCAGCCTCACAAAATTCTAATGTCGAATCAATCGACGCACAAAATCTGGGCAAATCTTGTTCGTTTAAGTTGGCTCGATTAGCAAGGACGTATATTTTCATTCGATTTTTGGGTTCATCCGGAACGATTCTTACGATGCAAGAAGCCTGCAATCTCTCACCAGAAAGTCTTGAGTTAAGCCAGCTTGCTGACAGCAAAACCCACAACGCTCAAGATCACTAATTTAATCGGTCTATCTCCGATCCAGCGATAAGGCTAACATTCGAGCTATTGGAGCTGCCTCCAATCCGTTCTTCGACAAGCTCGCCAACGACGCTAAAATATTCGTTATGGAACATCAGGAAATGAGTTTTCCCATCTGAGCAGATCATATCACGCTTCGCGCCCCCTTCGATCAAAAGTGCATTTTCGTCATCATTTTGAATGACATGAAGAATTTGCTCAACATTCCTGAACGAGATGACCGCAGTCTCACCCACCGACACGACCGGGGCAGTATAGTAGGAAATTTGGCAGTCTCCGCTATCGGCACAGGAGAGCAGAACAGGCCGAGGGGCTCCCGTGCACCATGGAAACTTCGGATCAGCCGCTAACATAATATAAACATAAATTTCGCACCCCTTCGAAACCTTCGTGATTCATCAACCTTACTCATTTAGACCACATACGTTTCGAACCACTCCTCAAACCTCCCCCACCCTTCTCACTAACTCCCCCAGAAAAGCCTCCTTTGCCTCCTCAACCGTCCCCTGCATACGCACACCGGCTGCGAGGTCGTGACCGCCGCCGCCGAACTGCTCACAGACTTTCCGCACGCTGACACGACTGTCTTTCGAGCGGGAGCTGACACGAATCGCCTCGGCGCGCTCTTCGAAAAAGACTGCAGCCAGGACGCTATCAATCCCTCTGACATGGTCGAGCATGCCCTCCGTATCATCCGGGGTGAGGCCGAGCTTCTGCTTTAGCTCCATGGTCAGGGTGAGACAGGCGACGCGGTGGTCGGCAAAAAATTCAGCGGTCTGCAAGACTTCCTGCAGCCCGTAGAGTCGACGCAGAGGAAAGGACTCGTAGAGCAGCCGATTGATCTCTCCGACATTCGCTCCCGCATCGACGAGTGTCGCCATGATGCGGTAGGTCTCGGCAGTGGTAGCGGGATAACGCAGGCCACCGGTATCCGTCGAGATGGCTGCGTAAAGAGCCTGGGCGATCTCACTGCCACAGCGCCAACCGAAAGCGGATGCCAGCTGCGCGATCATCTGCCCCGTGGCCGGGCTGTCAGGATCCACCCAGTTGTGATCGCCGAAGTGATTGTTTCCCCGATGATGATCGATGTTAAAGAGCATACTCCCTTTCACTGAATCCCGCACATGCTGAGAGATGCGGTCAGCACCGGCGGCATCGATGTTAAAGACCAGGTCGACTTCATGAGCTTCAGTTCTTTTGCTGCTGAGGACCTCAACGCGCTCCCATCCGGGGAGGAAGCGGAGGCTCTGCGGCACCGGATCGGCATTAAAGATCGCCACCTCATGGCCGGCCTGTTGGAGAAGTGCCCCGAGAGCGAGAGACGAACCGATCGCGTCCCCATCAGGCCGGTCATGGCTGATGACGGCGATGCGACGCGGCTGGCTCAGCTGCCCCTGGAGGGCTTGGAGAAAATCAGATGGGACACTCATGATCGAAATTGAGACGAAACAAGCATGCTGCTTCAGAATTGGCAAGCCATCGCGACGAGCAAGAGCTTGCATGGCAGCCGAATTTTGGCATTCTCCTCTGCATGCCATCCGATGCTGACCAGGACGCGCTGTGGGAGCAGCTGCGATACTTTTCGTCGTCCAACCAGGACGAACGGGCAGCTGAGGTCTGCCGTGAGCTGCTTTCGCAGGATCCGGAAAATGATTACCTGCACTACAAGCTGTCGGAAAGCCTGCGCGGCATTGGTCAGCTGGACGAGGCCGAGAAGCACATCCAGATCGCGCTGAAATATCGGCCCGATAATAGCGGCTACCACGCAGAATACGGCGCAATGCTCATGCTGGCGGGTAAGAATGGGCGTGCCGATGACCAGGTGCGCAAGGCGATCCACCTGGATCCGGAGAACCTCTGGGCCTGGTCCCTGCTCGGGCATCTGTGCGTCAGCTTTGAGGATTTCGTTCAGGCACGACACTGTGTCGAGCGTCTGCGCCAGTCAGACGGCTATCAGGAGCTGGCGGACCGACTGGAGGCCTCCATCTACTCGCGCGATGAAACCCGGACGGCCGTGCCTTTCGAACAGCGAAAGGCGGCCTATGAGCGGATGCTAGCCAACAACCCAGAGGATGACAGCGCTCACTTCGGTCTCGGCGCGCTCTACTTCGATGACAAAAAAGACTGGGATCAGGCGGAGAAGCATTTTCGCAAGGCAATCGAACTGGACCCTGAGGACAAGGGCTACCAGAAAACGCTGATCCGCGTGCTGCGTAGGAAGGACCCTGTCCTCAAACTGCTCTGGCTGCCCTTCGCGCCCATTCGATGGCTGATCAATCTCGTCAACTGGACCTGGGAGAAGAAGTGGCCGCTGATCTTCATGATCTTTCTGTTCAAGTATGTCATCGTCGCCGGTCTTTTCCTGGCGCTCATCTTCTTTGTCTTTTTCTGGCCGATCGCCAAGGCCTACGAATACCTGCGTCTGGCTGATTTCCATAAGAAGGCGGGAATGCTCCGCCTTTATTCCGGGCCGATGGCACGACTCCACCAGTCTCCCTTCGCCCTGCGCATGGGGCTCTTCTGCGCTTTCATCCTCTTTTTCTGGCTGGCGCTCGCTGCCATGTTTTATTTCGAGGCGACGAGCACGATCGTCGCGGTGGTGGTGCCCTCCTTTTTCGTTCTCGGCTTTCTCGCCGTGGTCGGTTTCGGCTGGGGGAGCCTGATCACATCCTCCGTCCGAAAAGCGTCTCGAAAACGCAAGAACCAGAAGCTCCAATCCTGACACCTCCCCCCCGAATTCAATTATGGCAGACCCAAAAACGATCGAACTTCTCCGCCAGTCGCTCACTCATCAGCCCGAAAACACAGAGATCCGTCTGCACATCGGTGAGCTGGAGCTGGCGCTCGGCCATCATGAAGGCTGCCTGGAAATGGCCGATAGCGCCCTCTCCATCGATAAGACATGCGCGCCCGCACACCTCCTGAAAGCCCGCAGTTTCATGGCAGCACAGGATCAGCAGTCAGCGCGGAAGCACTACAGTCTGGCAGTCGTTATCGATGAATCGCTGGAGGATGCCGATTTCGAGGCACAGCTTTATGGGAATGCAGCGCCCGCACCGTCAGCGGAAGCGCCACCTACATCTGAGCCGCCCACCGAGCCAATCCGTCGCGCCATGCCTATGGCGCAGGCGCAGGACTCGTTCGCCAGCAGTGAATGGGATGTCGACGATAGCGAGCTTGAGGATGAGTTCGACGAGGGGACGTCGTTTGAGAATGATCAGGCGATCGACGAGGTGCTGGCCAGCTCGGCTAACCGCATCACCTTCGCCGATATCGGCGGGATGGAAGAGCTGAAAGAGCGCATCCGCATGTCGATCATCTACCCCTTTCAGAACAAAGAACTGTTCGCCAAGTTCAAGAAGAAACGCGGCGGTGGGGTCATGCTCTACGGCCCTCCAGGCTGCGGAAAGACGCTCATCTCGCAGGCGACAGCTGGCGAATGCGGGGCTCATTTCATCGATCTGCGGATCCATGATGTGCTCTCCAAATGGATCGGCGAATCAGAGCAGCGGATCCACGAGATCTTCGAAGAAGCTCGGCGTCGCGCCCCCACGATCCTCTTTATCGATGAAATTGACGCCCTCGGCATCAAACGATCCGATGCCGGTAACTCATCCAACGTCGTGAACACCCTCCTAACCGAGCTGGACGGCGGGTCGGAGAAGAATGAGGACGTGCTCGTGCTGGGAGCGACAAATGTCCCCTGGCGAGTGGACAGCGCCTTTCGCCGTCCCGGACGCTTCGATCATGTGTTGTTCGTCCCCCCGCCAGATGCGCCGGCACGGGAGTCGATTCTCAAGCTGATCCTGGACGCCATTCCCCAGGAGAATCTGGATCTGACGGCTCTGGCAAAGGCGAGTGAGAAATTCTCCGGCGCTGATCTTAATGCCGTCGTAGACAAGGCTTCGGAAGAAGTCCTCAACGCGGTGATGAATGGGAAATCGAAAGGCACGCAGCTGACGCAGAAGGGTCTGGCGAAAGCTCTGAAGAAGTCGCGCCCGACGACGCTCGAATGGATCGAGCAGGCGGCGAACTTCGCGAGCTTCGCGAATCAGTCCGGGCTTTATGATGATCTGGCTGAGTGGATCCGAGAGCATTCGTGAAGCATTCCAGCGTCAGCTTACCCGACGTATCCTTTACAACTGAATGAAACGCCGCCATCTACTACGCACCGCCACTGCACTCTCAGCCCCGCTCATTGGCGCCTGCAGCCGACAGCCAGCGGCAAAATCACCACCGGTCATCCTCGGCGAATACAATGAGGTGAAGCCTTTCTCCTTCGCCTCACACCGCGGCACCGATGTCACGAACGAGACCCTTCAGGGGCAATTCTGGGCGGTGAATTTCATTTTCACCTCCTGCGCTACTGAATGCCCCGTGCTCGTCCGGCATTTTCACACTATTCAGAAGCGCTTCCTGACCGAGCCGCGCGTTTCGCTGGTTTCGATCACTGTAGATCCTCAAACCGATACGATTCCGCTGCTGGCAAATTATGCCAAGGCGTTCGAAGCCGGTCCGAACTGGCATTTCCTGCGCGGGCAGCCGATCGATGTCGTTCGCTTCATGCGCGAGAGTTTGCTGATCGACCCAGGATCGAAAAGTAAGACAGCGCTGCCCGAGCGGAAAGGCAACACCCTTCCTCACTCGGATAAAATGGCGATTGTCGATCCGGCTGGCTCAGTGCGCTTCTACACCTCCGGCAACCGTGGCGGAGCAGCTACGACGATGATCGAGGCATTCGAGAAATTACTGGCTTAGGAGGCGGGGCGCGGTGGGAAGCGATAGGGGCTTCCGCCTGTGCGAATGAATTCTCACCTCCCAGGCTTGGCTGGCGTTAGGGACTACTACTCCACTGGTCCGTGATTCCCCAAGCGAGTCTCGCGCTCGAGGCGGATGACGTGTTCACCCTCGAACTGCAGATCCAGACGATCCCGAGCCACTGAGTCGAGAAACTGGCGGTCTGTTTTCAGCAGGCGGTGCTCCTGCCGCAGCTTCTCCAGCTCCAGCTGCTTGGCATCGCGAATGACCTCCAGTTGATTGCGATCAGAGATGAGATCGTTCTGTCGATCAATCTCCGGGGCAAAGAGCCGATATACACAGACGATCAGCAGGATAAAGAGTGTCAGCTCCATGAGCCCGGAGAGCCGATTCCATGGATTTCCACCAACTTTCCTGGCGGCTCCGCGAGCTGTTGCCGCAGGGCGATCACGAAAAAGCGGGTCGTGGACCAGGGAGGTGGAGGCGGGATCGTGCATGAGGGCTCACTACTTAATCATTCATGATAATTATAATTTCTAAAATTGCAACGATTCACTGGACCCTTCTGCCACGAAAAAAAACCCCAGTCTACGCGTCGCGCAGGTGCACGACACATGAAACTGGGGCTTCTGAAAAGAGGGCTTTCTGAGAAAAGCCGCGAGCCTTAGAGCACGCGCATTTTTCCGCCGAAGACGGCATCATCGCCCAGCTGCTCCTCAATGCGGAGAAGCTGATTGTATTTCGCGATACGGTCCGAACGGCTGAGTGAGCCAGTCTTAATCTGTCCCGCATTCGTCGCCACAGCGATGTCGGCGATCGTGCTGTCCTCTGTCTCACCGGAGCGGTGACTGATGACGCTGGTGTAGGAGTTCTCCTTAGCAAGCTCGATGGCGTCGAGTGTCTCGGTGAGTGAACCGATCTGGTTTACTTTAACGAGGATGGAGTTAGCAACCCCCAGGTCGATTCCTTTCTGGAGGAACTCGGTGTTGGTTACGAAGAGATCGTCTCCGACCAGCTGAGTCTTGGCACCCATCTTGTCCGTGATGACCTTCCAGCCATCCCAGTCGTTCTCGTCACAGCCATCCTCGATGGAGAGGATGGGGTATTTCTTCTGCAGCTCTACATAGTAGTCGACCAACTCCTCAGCTGTGCGCTCAGATCCGTCTGACTTCTTGAAGATGTATTTCGCTTTTTCCGCATCGTAGAACTCGGACGATGCGACGTCGAGAGCAATAGCGATGTCATCGCCCATTTTGTAGCCAGCTTTTTCCACAGCGATGGAGATCGCCTCCAGGGCGTCATCTGCTGAGTCGAGGTTAGGAGCGAATCCACCCTCATCACCGACTGCTGTCGAGAGACCGCGGCCTTTGAGGACGCTCTTGAGGGAGTGGAAGACCTCCGCACCCTGGCGCAGAGCCTCGCGGAAGGTAGGGGCGCCGATCGGCATGATCATGAATTCCTGGAAGTCGATCGGGGCATCAGAGTGAGCACCGCCGTTGAGGATGTTCATCATCGGCACAGGGAGCACCTTGGCATTCGGCCCGCCGATGTATTTGTAAAGAGGGATCTGCAGCTGAGCAGCAGCAGCGTGGGCAGCAGCGAGAGAAACGCCGAGGACAGCATTCGCGCCGACGCTGCTCTTGTTCTTCGTGCCGTCGAGCTCGAACATTGCCTTATCCAGAGCATTCTGCTCTGTCGCGTCGAAACCGATCAGCTCCGGGCAGATGCGCTCATTGACGGCTTCAACAGCCTGGAGGACACCCTTGCCGAGGTAGCGATCTTTGTCGCCATCGCGCAGTTCGCAAGCTTCGTGCTCACCGGTAGAGGCACCACTTGGGACCATGGCGCGGCCGGCAGCTCCGCCTTCGAGTTCTACTTCTACCTCGACGGTTGGATTGCCCCGAGAATCCATAATCTCGCGGCCACGAATGTTGATGATCGTTGTTTCTAGCATGATTCAGTCGTTTGGTTCTTGAATTTCACAAACATCCCTGATCGCCAGGTGACAACGAGCACATCCCGCAGAGCGATTTTCTTCGCGGCTGCGGTCCGGCCCGAAGGGCGGCCAAAGACACGCAGCGGTAAACGAAACCGATCCTTTTGCAAGCAGCAACCTTGTCAAATCGGATACATTTCTTGTGAAAACAGGGGTAGCTCAGTCTTTGAGGAATTTGCAACGCAGGGAGCTTGCAGATCTGCCGGGGCCGTGTTGGTTGCCAGAGAACTCGTGATCCTTTTATCCGCATGTTTGTAGACCACATCAAGATTTTTGCCAAAGCCGGAGACGGAGGAGATGGCTGCTGCTCTTTCCGACGAGAGAAGTTCGTGCCAAAAGGCGGCCCTGACGGCGGAGACGGGGGCAACGGCGCAGACGTCGTATTAGTCGTCGATGAACATACAGATAACCTGCGGGAGTTCTTCTACCGACACAACTACAAGGCCGAGCGTGGCAAAAATGGATCAGGCCGCAAAAAGACGGGGAAATCTGGAAAAGATCTGATTCTCAAAGTTCCTCCCGGAACGATCGTTTATCGAGTGCCGGATGAGGAAACAAAGCCCGGCGAGCAGGATCCCTCATTCACCGATGAAGAATTCCGCGGGGAGTTCATCGAAAACGAGGATGGCCATCTCGTGCTGATGTCCCGCGATGAGAGCTCAGATGAGCTGGCGGCTAGCGAGGAGGAAATCGCAGAGCTAGATGGCGAAAGCCCTGTTTCAGGAGAAGCTGCCGAGAACGCAGACGATGAAAGTGATGTCTTCGATCCTGACGGCAGTGATGTCGAAGGAGGCCTGAGCGAGGCGGAGATCGCGATGCTCGATGAAGAGGAGGATGCAGGGGCCGAAGAGGAAGAGAAAAACTACGGAGAAAAGGTCGCCGACCTGACAGAAGTCGGACAGAAGTTTGTCCTCTGTGAGGGTGGCATCGGCGGAAAGGGAAACTGGAACTACCGCACGGACACGAATCAGGCCCCGATTGAGTTCACCATGGGCACCAAGGGCGGCGAGGGCACCTATTATCTTGAGCTGCGGCGCATCGCTGACATCGGCCTCGTGGGCTTCCCCAATGCAGGGAAATCAACCTTGCTCGGCGCTCTTTCGAAAGCAGCGCCTAAGGTCGCCGCCTACCCCTTCACGACCCTGAAACCCATGGTCGGCGTCGTCGAGTTTCCTGGTTACTATCGCACGACGATCGCTGACATCCCCGGACTGATCGAGGGAGCCTCGCAGAATATCGGCCTCGGCCACGACTTCCTGCGTCACATCAGCCGCTGCTCCGTTTTTCTCTTCGTCGTGGATACGGCAGGAGTTGATCAGCGCGACCCCATTTCGGATCTGCAGATCCTGCGGAAAGAGCTCAAGCTCTATGATGAGGAACTGACCAAGCGCCCCTGGTTGATCGTCGCCAACAAAATCGACCTCGAAGAGTCCGAAATGTATCTGGATGCCATCCGCAACCGCTTCCCCAAACAGGAGGTTTTCGCCATTTCAGCACAGGAGCGTCAGGGACTCGATGAGCTGAAGGCCCGGCTCTGCGAGCTGGCCGGCAAGCGCCCCTTCTAAGTAGCTACAACCCGGGAACGCCGACGTCCGTGACGGCATCCACAGATTCCGCGCGCAGACTCCTCCTGGGACCGCCGACGTCCTCGTCGGCATCTCACAGACTCCGCTCAGAGTCCCCGCCTGGCAGCGCCCTGACTACTTCTTCTCCACCAGCTTTTTCGCTGCGTCGATTGCCTCCTGTATCGATGGAAAGTCGCCCCATTTGACTGAGCCTTTCGTGGCCGGCAACTCTCGGATGGTGAGGTCTCTTACCTGAACGAGAGCGTTTCCACCGCTGTGAACCTGAATGGCGATCTGACCATCAGCCGGGATCACCTCCGGATGCGGCTCTGTGTAGTCGGTGACCAGGCGGTCATTAATCCAGGTTCGAATGCGGGGGCCATCAGCGAGGATGCGATAATGATTCCAGCCAAAGATATTCAGATGAGCCTCGATTCCCTCTGGGTCTACCCCCTTAGTTAGCAGCTTGCGGCGGTGTTCATCATAAATGGCTCCAAACCACTTTTTTCCGACATCGACCTGATACCCCGCAACATGACCGTTCTGGATCAGCGCACTGCGAATCTGGATCCCCCCGTTGATCATGCCCAACTTCGGATCGCCATGGCAGCGGATCCACATTTCCAGCTCGAAGTTTTCAAATGAGTCCCTGGTGGTGATGAACCAGTTCCGCTTGACGCGTTCCGTCTCACTCCCTCCACGGAGAACACCATCTGCAAGACTCCAGACTGATGGCTCATAATGAAAGGTTTCCGCCAGGGGTTTCGCCAACAGGTCTTTCTTCGCGGGTTCAGCGCTAACAGAAAAAGACGTCAAAAGGACTAGAAAAAGAACGAGCAGGCTTCTCATGCAGACCACTACATCCCGCAGCTGCTGCCAGAAAGCTACGCAAACGTGGCGTCGCCAAGTGACGCCCCCACAGCAGTCGATTGAAATTTTCCCAATTCTGTCGTAAGCGCTACCGTGCCTTTTCTCATGTCAGTCAGGGGATGCTCTCTCCTCGCGGCGGTGATCCAACTCTTCGCCAGCGTATGCCTAGCCGATCCGGCTCATCGTCAGGAGCCGGATGTTGGCGCTGGTATGGATGTGAACACGATCCAGCTAGGCTTCTCGTTTCGTTCAGACGTCGTGACGGTTTTCGGTGCTCTTCCAGATAAGGAGGAAGCGACTCCTCTCGTCGAGATGCTGCGAAACATCCGGCCAGGTGCGAAAGTTTTCAAAGCTGACAACTTCACCTATCGCGAGGGTGCCTGGCTACCGGATCTCCTGACGCTGCGGAGCGTGCTGTCTGAGCTTTCTGTCTCGTTCGCAGATGGCCGACTCACCTTTTTTCCTGACCGAATTCTCCTCGAGGGGCTCACGGATAGCCCGGTCTCGCTCTCGGCACTGCGGGTCAGACTTCGCCCACTCGTGCAGGGTCGCCCCATCCACGACCGTGTATGCCTGGTGCCTACGGAAGATCTTCTGCCTTACTTACCCGAGCAGGAGGTAGCTGGAAACGACCCCGCCCCTATCCTGGCCACACCGGTCGCGCAACCACTGAACATCATCGATGAACGCCCAGTTCAACTGGCCGGCCTGGAACCGGACAAGTGGCTTTCCTACCTAGAACAGGCGGCCCCGAAGGCAACCGTCCCTCTGGCGGTGGCGGCAGAGGAGCCGAAAGAATCTCCCTGGCGACGCCTGAACTTCCTATCCAAGAGGCCAAAATCCTCAGATCCCGAAATAGCGTCGACTGCCCCCGAGCCTGTCCAAACTCGTGCCATGCCAGTTGTCGAAAAGCCGAAGACGCTGTTTCGCGCTGAGTTCCGCAAAAACTCAGACAAACTTGTCGCTGACTCGGAACAATCCCTCCGAGATGTGGCACCGATTTTTGCGGGCGTTGACTGGGGTGAAACACCGATCCACCTGCACGCCATTCCATCGAAGGGCGCGCGCCCGGCTCTGGAGGAGTATCAGATGGAGCGGCGTCTTGACCGCGTGAAAACGGCTCTGGTGGAAGCGGGCGTAGCAGCAGAGCGCATCACTCCCAATCTACGCAAGGATCGAGAGACGGATGGACTGCCAGAAGTGCTGATCCTCGCCGTGGCACCGCGGCTGGAAACATCGGAGACGTCATCAGCTGAGCCCTCTCCGGACGGCCTGCCTGCGGCAGATTAGTCAAGCACCCCTTGAGAGACCGTTGAAAAACTATGCAAACGATGATGAGAGACGATAAAAGTCATCATTT
>JAHDFZ010000106.1 GCA_020627905.1 Verrucomicrobiota bacterium | reverse complement strand
AATGACTCAGGGGGCACTGGTAAGATCCTCATTTCAGAGCTGGATGAAACGCCGAAGGGTGCGGAGTCTGCCAGCCCCTCTACCTCGTCGGGGCAAGCTGCGGAGCTGTCCAGCGCGTCTCTTGACCAGCCATTGCCTGAGACCACTCAAACTGCCAGCGAGGATGGGGCGGCCGCTGAGCCGGTGGCTTCTGTTGACGCCGGAAACGTCGCCACCCGAACGACCGAGAACCGGGTGGATTTGGATCTCGGGAGAAACAGCCCCACTGTAACGGATGTGCTGGATCGATATCTGGACGCAGGTGAGCCGCTACAGCCAAGGATCGAGGTGGATTTGCAGGAGGCGTTTGCGGATCTGAAAACGACGCGCCGCAGCTATAATGAAGACCCTTTGGAGTCGCCTCTTTTTGATGCGAAGCTGACAAGTCCATCTACTTGGCCCACTATTGGCGCGAGGACTAAGGACGTGCAGGAGGTGGACGAAAAGTCGGCTCTCCCGGAGGAGCCACCAGCGTATCGAGTTGTCTATCTCGCGAACCAGGATCTTCGCGGCGCGAAGCTGAAGCGCTACGTTTTTGACTCGGAGGCGACGGAAGGGTTCATCACCCGTAGTGCCTTCAATGAGCTGATGGATGCTATCCGCTTTTTAGAAATCTTTGACCTTGGGACGATCGACCCTCTGGAGAAGCGCGACAGCCATGGGATGATGATTCTGGACGACTATGAGCATGAGATCTTCGCTAGACCCTCAACGAGGATTCGCTCGATTTTCGATGCTTATATGGGGGAATTTCTGCGCACCTATTTACCACAGGACGTGGATGGGCTGACGGAGCAGGACGAGGTGGGGGATCTGGCGGCAAGCCAAACCGTGAAGTTTTCTCAGTTGATCGCCAGCCCTGACACATACGATGGGAAGCGAGTTCGGTTGGTGGGGTTCACCTCCGGAGAGGCTTCCCAGGCGATGCTTTCTGAGTCGCGATCTGACGTCTGGAACCCCGCAAGGTCCGTGTGGCTGGGGAATGAGAGTTCTTTCAGCGATGAAGAGGGAGCGATCCACCGCGAAGGAGGCTATTTTGAGGTGGAAGGGATCTTCCGCAAAGGATCAGGTCAGCGCGAGGGCATCTGGGTTGGCGGTATTGAGCGGATCATGCAGCGGAATCCGCGTGAAAAAGCTCCGCCCAGCTCCACTGGTGGAGTGGCGCCTGCGAATCAGTTAGATATACCTGACCCGCCATCCGAGTGATGATTGTCATGAGTGGAGCTACTCATGGGAAACGGGCGATCAGCTCTTCCCGCTGAGCGGGGACTCGGCTGATGACCTGCTCAAGAGCCCGGATAGGGGTGTTGGACCGCAAGTCGAGTCCCAGAATCATCGCCAGCTGTTTCTCGAAGTGCAGCACAGCTGGTAGAGTTAGATCTTTCTCTGCCAGGAAATTCAGAGCTCGCTCCAGCAGGTCATAGAGTTCGGCGCTGGGAATATCGACTTCGGCCACCGCGCAGAAGAGCTGAGAAAAATAGGCGGCGGCTAAAGTCTGCGCGTAGTTTGCCCTGATCTGCAGGCGCGGGTTCTCGAGGCTCAGTTCCTTGAGCGTGTGAAGATCACTTTTGTGGTTTTCATGGATAAGGATCTCGCAGTGAAAAAACAGGTCCAGTTTACCGGCAAAGGGACTCTTCGGTTGCCGAGCACCCTTGGCGACAGTCCGCAGCCGCCCCCTGTCTGCGGTGCTCCATTCCACGATCAGGCTGGTTTCCGAGAGCTTGTGAAGTCTGAGTAGGGTGGCGTGAGTTCTCAAAAGGGGCGAGGATAGGGCTTTTCCGGTAAGCGTGGCTCCTCCTTCTCGATAAGGCAACAACTGCCTTTTCTGGGCGAAAGCCGTTTGCGGAAGGTGAGAAGCTGTGGTTTCCCATTCATATGAAATGCTGGTTTTCGCTCTGTCTGAAAGCGTTCCTTCTCGCCGCTATGCCACACTCGGCAATTTCGTCAGCTGAGGGTGGGGGTGATGGAGAGATTCCGCTACGGGACCTGCCGCTCTCCTTGCGCGAGATCGCGGCGCGTGAAGGGCTTCAGGCGGATGGAAGGGATCCTCTGGAGGCTCGTGCTGCTACCCTTGAGCGGGTGGGGGATGTCATGTCCGCGCGGGTCGATCAATTAACGGCTCGTGAAACCGCCTTGCAGGCAAAGATCGACCGACTGAGCGAGATCGAGCAGCAGCTGGCAGCACGCGAGGCGATTATCCGCAGTCGCGAACTTCAGCCTCCGCCAATTGCCTGGCAGGCACCGCAGGAACCGATGATTACGGGGCGACATGCCGCCGTGCTGGATGGCAGGACGATGCAGTTTTTCCTCAAAAAGGACGCACACGAGCCGGTCCGCGTCGCCAGCACGCAGAAACTACTGACGGCGATGGTCATCGTTAAGGACGGCGGGCTGGATGAGCTGATGGTGGTGCCAGAGGCCGTTCGCAACGTGGAACCGACCGTCATCGGTATCCGACCGGGTGAAAAATACACCCGCCGCCAGCTTCTAATGTCCCTACTCATTAAAAGTGGTAACGACATAGCTATGGCGCTGGCGATCGAAAACGCCGGCAGCGTTGAGGCATTCGCTACCAAGATGAATGACCTTGGTAAAGTCATCGGCCTGGTGAACTCGAACTTCGTCAATGCTTCCGGCCTTCCCATCAGCGGGCAATACTCCTGCGCGCGGGATATCGCCATCGTCGCGTATGAAGCCTATCAGGATCCGACCATTCGTGAGATCGTTCGCACACGTGAGTTTGACTTTGTCTTTCCTGATGGGCGCAGCCGTCGGCTGGAGAATACCAACCTCGTTCTGCTGAATTTTCCCATCTGTAATGGGATGAAAACGGGTTACACCTTCCGTGCAGGGCGGTGTCTCGTCTCAAGTGCTGTGCATGACGGAAAGGAGCGCATCGCCGTGGTGCTTGGCAGCAAGCTTCCTGATGTCTGGTATGACAGTGAAAAACTTCTGCGCTGGGCAATGAGTGTGGAAGCGGTAAATTGAACACTTTTTGGGCTTGGTTTTTGAGTTCTAGGTAAGGGTTTGTATTTTTTTTGGCTGTTTTGACAGTTTGGGTTGGCTGTTTGGGTCGGGTTTTGCTTCTATTTGTCGATTTTTACGTTGTAGGAACCTGGATTTGTGTAATCTTGCGTCGAAATCTGCAATTTTCGATATGGCTGCAAATCAAAACGAACCAATGGACGGCGCACAGGCGCTTATTAAGACACTCGACTCTCTGGGGGTCGAATACGTCTTCGGATATTCAGGCGGAGCTGCTCTGCCCATGTTTGATGCTCTGGAGACCGTGAAGTCGAACATCAAATTCGTTTTGACTCGCCACGAGCAGGGTGCAACTCACATGGCTGACGGATACGCTCGCGCTACGGGCAAGCCAGCCGTTGTTCTGGTCACTTCAGGTCCTGGCGCAGGCAACACCATCACTGGCATCATGACAGCACAGATGGATTCGGTGCCGATGATCATCTTATGTGGACAGCAAGTCACCTGGATGCTGGGGAAAGATGCGTTCCAGGAAGCGGATATTTTTGGAATCACGATTCCGGTCGTAAAGCACAACTACCTCGTTCGCGAAACAAACGATCTGCCAAGGATCGCTCGCGAAGCATTTCACATCGCTACAACAGGTCGTCCAGGACCTGTTCTCATTGATATCCCGAAGGATGTCAGTCAAAGCGAGTTTACGGGAGATCTGGACGCTCAAATTGATCTTCCCGGTTATCAACCAGAGGTTGCATTCGACATTGATTCGAGCTCGCTTGAAGAAGCTGCTCGCCTAATCAATTTAGCGAAGAAGCCCCTGATCCTAGCCGGGCAAGGTGCCATGATCGCCAATGCCGAGAATGAGCTGCTAGAGCTGGCAGAGAAATTCGATTGTCCAGTAACCAGCACCCTGCTTGGGAAAGGGGTTTTCCCTGAAAGCCATCCGTTAGCTCTCGGTATGCTTGGAATGCATGGGACTGCTTACGCAAACAAGGCCGTGTGCGAATGCGACCTGATCCTGAATGTCGGGTCCCGCTTCGATGACCGGATTATCGGCCAGGCTGATAAGTTTGGAGCGCAGGCAAAGATCGTTCATATCGACATCGACCCGTCGGAAATTAACAAGATGATCGTTCCTGACATCGCCGTCATCGGAGATGCCAAGGCTGCCTTAACCCAGCTGCTTCCGCTTGTCGAAAAGGCTGAGCATAAGGATTGGCTAGTTCACCTGGGTGGCTACAAGCGGAAGTATCCTCTCTCCTACAAAAAACAGGGTGGTCTGCGGATGCAGCAGGTGATCGACGAAATCTTTGAGCTTACTGAGGGTGATGCCATCGTCACAACAGATGTAGGTCAGCACCAGATGTGGGCCGCTCAATTCTATCGTAACGATAAGAAATATAAGTGGATATCTTCTGGTGGAGCCGGAACCATGGGATTTGGTTTTCCGTCCGCAATCGGTGCTCAGTTTGGATGTCCTGATCAGACTGTCATTGCGATTGCCGGCGACGGCGGCTTTCAGATGACCCTCTGCGAGCTGGCGACGGCAGCCATCCATAAGCTGCCGATCAAGATCCTTGTTCTCAACAACCACTACCTCGGGATGGTCCGTCAGTGGCAGGAGCTCTTTTTCGACAACCGCGAGAGCGGAGTGGACCTTGAAGGGAACCCCGATTTTGTGAAACTCGCCGAGTCATACGGAATCAAGGGCATTAATATCAAGCGACCTGCTGACGTCAGGAAGAAGCTTCAGGAAGCGCTTGATTACAATGATGGACCTGTCCTGATCAATGCAGAGTGCGTGAAGACTGATAACGTATTCCCTATGATCCCTGCGGGTGCAGCTCTCGAAGATATGCTGACAGAGCCACCGAAGACAAAAATGGCCAAGCCTGTTGGGTCTACCTAATCTACAGAATCCACCGTTACCTTCCTCGAGGGCTGGTTAAGGCCCTCTGAAGGTGCCGCCTTCTTTGATCCTTTCTACTGTATTTTTATGAGCCGTTCTATCACAACAACTGACGTCGAGCCCGCTGCGCGCCCGGATGTTCTCGGTGGCCATACCCTGAGCATGTTTGTCAACAACACTCCGGGTGTGCTGATGCGCATCTGCCAGATTTTTTCGCGCCGTGCCTATAATATTGATTCCCTAGTGGTTTCGCAGGGGCGTGACCCACAGTTTTCGCGTCTCACTCTTGGAATCAGCGGGGACCCTGCTGGTCTGCCCCAGATCATCCTCCAGTGTAATAAGGTGGTTGATGTCATTCATGCCGCCGAGCACACCCCAGAGAAGTCGGTGGTTCGTGAACTGGCTCTGATCCTGGTAAGTGTGTCGAGCACTGAGGCACGGACTGAGCTTCTCCAGATCTGCGAGCATTTCGGAGGGAAGACGGTCGATTTAAGCGAAAGCTCGATCATCATCCGGATCGAGGGTGCGAGTGATAAAGTCGATGCGGCCGTTCGCCTGATATCGAATCACGAGATCATTGAGACAGTGCGCACCGGGAAGGTGGTAATGGCTCGCGGAGAGACCAGCACCTGATTGTTCTTTTTCAGGAATCCTGCTCCTTCCTGAGTATGGAACTGACAGAGCCGCCATTCCGCGTTTTTGCGCGGTGGCGGTTTTTCGTTTCGGTGTAAGGGAAATAGTTTACGTATCTTAAAAAACACAAATTCTGCCTTGCGCTTTTTCAGGCATGGGGCTTGTAAAAGCACGATTTAAATACGTTTTCCACCATGCCTGAACTTATCGAACCCAGCGAAGTCGAGAAGCTCCTCAAACGTATCCCCGAATGGGATCACGAAGGAGACGAAATTTCACGCCTCTTTGAATTCGATGACTTCAGCCAGGGTGTAGACTTCCTGAATGGGGTGGCAGATATCGCTGAGGAATCAGAGCATCATCCAGAGATGACGATCAATTACCACAATGTCATCGTGCGTCTGACAACCCACGACGCAGGTGGTCTGACAGATGCGGATTTTGATCTCGCGGAAAAGATAGACACTCTTTCAGACTAGTCTTTCAGCAGGTTTCAGACAGCTGTAAAGGTGTGAAGCGCGGAATGTCAGGCTCTCGTGGACGTTGCCACGGTGTGTTTGTGGGCGAGGCCTGAGTTTGCCCACTTGCCTCCAACTAAGAAGGAATGGCACAAAGTCAAGCGGGGCGATCGATGTCCGGTCCTGGATGGTTTAGCTTGTCTCGCCCGCGCCCAGAAATCCCGGAAAGACGTTGCTCGCGAATGAATTCGCGACTCCATGGCGGGACAGATCGATCTATGGAATCGCGACTTTAGTCGCGTGCCGAAAGCCCTGTGCGCCACTCAGGGACGTTAAATCCGATCAAAAATAGGGTTTCTGGCGATCCAAGTATCATACCGCATGGGGCTCTGTTTGTGCCGACAAGAGTCTTTTACCTTGCGGCATTCAACAAAAAAAGGGCCAATACGCGACGATCCGCATATTGGCCCTCCTGATTTGATCAGGGATGGTTTCCTGAGTGTCAGCGATCGTTCGGCCAGAAGCCCTTTTGCATCTCAGCTGGAAATTCTGAGAAGTCGCTGTCATCCTCGTATTTTGCGATCAGCTCCTGCAACTTAGCTTTCAGCTCTTGCTTAAGAGCAGGGTCTGCTGATTTGTAGATGTTGGTGAGCTCGTCGGGATCTTCTTTGAGGTCATACATCTCCCACTCACCGAACTGGTAGAAATTCATCAGCTTGTAGCGGTCGGTGCGGACCCCGTTGTGGCGTGGCACCATATGAGAGCGGAACTTGCCGACTTCCTGCGGGTATTCGTAGTAGTGGTAGTATAAGGCATCGCGAAAGCTCTCATCATCAGCGTCTCCCTTAAGAAGCGGCACGAGACTCCTGCCCTGCATGTCCTGCGGGATGTCTGTCTGAGCAAGGTCGAGAAAGGTCTGCGCGTAATCGATGTTCTGAATAAGCGCGGTGCTCTTCGAGCCTGGCTTGCTCTTGCCCGGCCATGCAGCGATAAAGGGCATCATGAAAGATTCTTCATACATCCAACGCTTATCATACCAGCCATGATCTCCTAGATAAAAGCCTTGATCAGATGAATAAATAACAATGGTGTTTTCGTCGAGGCCGAGCTCCTCGAGGGTGTCCCGCAGTTGTCCGACACTTTCGTCCACTCCTTTGATGCAACGCAGATAGTTTTTCAGGTATCGTTGATACTTCCAGCGAATGAGCTCTTTCCCGCTTAAGTTAGCGGCGTGGAATGCCTCGTCTTTCGGCTTGCAGGCATCATACCAGGCTTTGAGCTGCGACTCTGTCATCCGCTTCATATTTGCGAAAGCAGACCGATCGACTCTCCCCGCATTTGATGCGTCGAAATCAGGTGTCAGGTCGACGAAGAGGTCAAAGTTGAGATCCATGTGGCGATCGATCTCCATCTCCTGATTGCGGGCGCCGGGAGCGTTGTCTTCCCATTTGTCGAACAAGGTCGGGGGTTCCGGGATGTCGATATCATCGTAGAGAGTCAGATGGCGTTCAGCCGGCATCCAGTTACGGTGAGGGGCCTTGTGCTGAACCATCAGCATGAAGGGCTTGTCATCTATGCGATCTTCCTTCAGCCAGTTGATCGCCATGTCGGTGACGATATCCGTGCAGTGCCCTTCGATTGTGATCTTGCCTTTCTCCGTAATGAAGTCCGGATTGTAGTAGAGGCCCTGGCCGGGTAGCACCGCCCAATCATCAAAACCCTGTGGTTTTCCTTTCAGATGGGTCTTCCCATACATCGCAGTTTGATACCCGGTGGCCTGCAGTAACTTCGGGAAGGTCTGTTGATCCCAATTGAAGGTCTCGCCATTTTGACGGAATCCGTTTTTATGCGAAAACTTGCCAGACTGAATGACTGCACGGCTGGGGCCACAAATTGAATTCGTGCAGTAGCTGTTGAGGAAGGTCGTGCCGTCAGCGGCCAATTTGTCGATGTTCGGGGTGGGGTTGATCGACTTCAACCACCCATCATACGCACCGATAGCGTTCGGGGCATGGTCATCGGTGAAAATAAAGAGAATGTTCGGTCGTTCGTCAGCGTGACTGCTCAGGCCGAGCAATGCAGCCCCTAGGGCAAACAGAATAGGTCGGAGTTTCATGATGTCTGAATGAGAAGCTAGTGTCCCAATTCAAGCAATCGAATAGTTTCGGGGAAGGAAGCCGTGATCGCGTAGTCTCGGGGGCTGATGGGGGGATTCAGTGAGCGATCTCCGCCAGTCTCTCCTTCACACGTATGGCGCGATGGCAACTGGGGCGATGTGAGCGAACGGAATTCAGCCAGATAGCCCTTGAGCGCGAGTTCGGGCTACTGCTTGAATCATCGGAGAAGATCGGTAACCTATCGAGTCACACCGCTTTTGACACGGCGTGTCCCTCCTATGTTTCAAATTTCCTTAGATGGTCTGATTGTTCTCTATCTGGTGGGCATCCTGATCGTGGTATTTCTCAGTATGGCTTATGCCGAGTGGCGTCGCCGCAGGCGCGAGCGGCGGATCCGACGCAACTATGTGATTTGTGTCATCTGTGACCATGTTTTCGAAGACGATAGTGGCGAAGAACTCGTCGAGTGCCCTCGTTGCGGTGCTCTCAACGAGCGGACGAAAATCCTTGAGATCTGACGAGTAGGAAGCTCGGAATTCTGCCCGAGGTATCAGTGATTTGGGAGACCGTTGAAAGACCATGCAAACGATGATGAGAGAGGATATGAGTTCCGATTTCGGAAGAGCGTAGAGTGTAGTGGCTACTCTCTCCCTTCTGGCTGCAAGACTGATTCCGTCTGGCTGCATTCCTCGTCGCTCAGGTAGCTGCTGCTACCATGACTCCTCGCGCCTTGCCAGCCCAAAACAGGCATGCATTTCTCGCTCCGCTAGTTTTTCAACCGTCTCTAAGAGGGGGCGAAACAGCCCTTCGGAAAGCGTTTGCAAACGCCTCTGATCCATGCTGAGTAAGGCAACTTTTTGCTTTATGGATCGCCGAGTCGTTATAACGGGGATGGGTGTGGTTTCTCCCATCGGAAATGATGTCCAGACCTTCTGGGACAACCTGATCGCTGGGAAGTCTGGGGTCGCTCGGATTAAAGACGAATCGCTGCAGGATTTTGCCTGTAAGATCGCTGCTGAGGTTGACGATTTCGACCCTGCTCCATTTTTCAGTAACCCGAAAGACGCTCGTCGGGCCGATCGCTTTGCTCAGCTCGCGATGGCTGCATCAAAGCAGGCTATCGACAATTCTGGTGTCGATCTGGACTCCGTGGATAAAGATCGCTTCGGTTGCATGGTTGGCAGTGGGATCGGAGGTCTCTGGACGCTGGAGACTCAGCATAAGAACCTCCTGGAGAAGTCTCCCTCGCGTGTTTCTCCATTCACCATACCTATGATGATTGCGAATATCTCGAGTGGGATGGTCTCCATGGAATATGACCTGCGTGGGCCGAACATGTGCATCGTTACCGCCTGTGCGACAGCCACGCACAGCATCGGTGAGGCATGGCGTATGATCAAATTCGGTGATGCTGATGCCTTTGTTGCTGGTGGATCTGAATCGACCATCTGCCCTATGGGCCTCGCAGGTTTTGGCAACATGAAGGCTCTCAGCACGCGAAATGACGAGCCAGAGCGGGCTTCGCGCCCCTTTGACACCGGTCGAGATGGGTTCGTCATGGGAGAGGGTGCTGGCTGTGTCGTGATGGAGGAGCTGGAGCACGCTAAGAAGCGGGGTGCCAATATCCTCGCAGAAATCACAGGATACGGGCTTTCTGCGGATGCTTACCATCTGACCTCGCCTCATCCTGACGGTGAGGGCGCAAAACGGTGCATGGAGATGGCGATACGGCATGCAGGCGTGTCAGTGGATGAAGTCCAGTATGTGAATGCGCACGGCACATCCACTCCTATGGGCGATGTCTGTGAGTCCGTGGCGATCCAGAAGGTCTTCGGCTCCTATGCGACGGATGGACTTGCGGTCAGCTCGACGAAATCAATGACTGGTCATCTCCTCGGCGCCGCTGGCGGTGTCGAACTGGCAGCCTGCGTGCAGACTCTCAATACGGGGCTGGTGGCACCGACGATCAATCTGGATGACCAGGATGAAAGGTGTCGTCTGGATTATGTCCCGAATGAGGCTCGCGAGGTCCCTGTGAAGCGTGCGCTGACCAACTCTTTTGGATTTGGCGGGCATAATGCCTCGATTCTTGTCGAGAGCTTCGAAGATTAATCCACCGGGAGCCCTCGGAAGAAGCGCTTCGCGTTTTCGGTCGTTGCTGCGGCGACCGAGCTGACCTCAATGCCCCAGCATTGAGCGATCTGCTCGGCTACTTTTGTGACAAGCGCTGGGCTGTTGCGTTTCCCGCGGAAGGGGACTGGTGCCAGAAATGGGCTGTCTGTTTCCACCATCACCCGATCCTGGGGACAGATTCCGATGCTCTGCCGGATCTGTTCGGCGCTCTTAAATGTAGAGTTTCCAGTAAATGAAAGGTAGCAGCCCAGGTCCAGGGCCTGTTGGGCGGCCTCCGGCCCTTCGCTAAAGCAGTGCAGCACTGCTTTGACTCCCGGAAACTCACGCAGAATCTGAAGCGTGTCTTCGAAACTGCTCCGCTGATGAACCACGACGGGATAACTGAGGGCATCGGCTATTTCCAATTGCTTGCGGAAGACTCGCTTCTGTAGCCTTTTCCAGTCTTCCAGGGGGGAGTCATCGGCTGGCGGATGAAAATAATCTAAGCCGATTTCACCTATTGCCACAAAAGAACCGACCTCCAAGTGTCGCTGGAGGTCGTCATAGCCCGTTCTTTCATCGAACTCATGGACGTAGCTTGGATGAATACCGGCGGTTGCCGACACGCATGGGTGCTCTTTTGCGAGCTGCTGGTTTGCATCGCAATCTTCGAGGTCGCATGAAATGCTGATGATGTGGTGCACGCCCTCGTCGTTTGCGGCTTCAACAACCTGGTGCAGGTCTTCAACAAAGCGGCTCGATGCAAGGTGGGCGTGGGTGTCAATTAGCTGCATAGGATGATGCCCAACATGTCTCTAAAGTTCACAAATTCAAAATCTAAGAAACATTCACGAAATTGAGAAAACCGTAATCTTTTCGGAAAAAACCCTTTTCCCCTTGTTTAAGCTGTGTTAATTCAACCTGTAGTCTGTCGAATTACGCCCTTTCAATATGAAGCGCCTTTTCAAATTTTTTGCCCTAACGGCCGTTTTGTCTACATTTTCGGCCCCGGGACACTCACAGGAGACCATCGTTGACCAATACGGCACGGAGATCCTTGTGAACGAGCTTGCTCCCAGCACGCGCTCGCGGGTTCAGCAAACGACCTCCGTTCTGAACAGTGGCGGTGGCACCGGGCCCATGAAGGTCGATAAGACTGGTCGTTATTACCTCGGTCAGCCTCAATCCCAGAGTCAGGATTACTTGGTGAATCAACTTCTTGGAGTGGTTCTTGTTGGCCGCCCCGGCGATGTTCGCAACGATGGATGGCCTGGCGTCGAGGGCGTTTGGCATGATTTCGACGACATGCCGAAGCCTGTAGGGCTTACACTCCAGAGTTATATCGGCAAGCCTGTATCTCTGGCATCGCTTGATCGCATGGTGAAGGACGTCATTAAGGCCTACCGAAAAGGGGATCGACCTGTCGTGGATGTGCTTCTTCCAGAGCAGGACATCACCTCCGGTGTCGTCCAGCTTGTCGTCATCGAATCGAAGCTCGCACGCATCCGCGTGGAGAATGCTGACCCGGATGTTGAGGAATACATCCAGAACCAGATGCGCGTGCGCAAAGGTGAGGTGATTCGGGCCAGCGAGGTTCTGCGAGATCTCTCATGGATCAATCGCAGCCCCTACCGCAAGGTAGACCTCGTCTACACTCCGGGTTTCGAGTTCGGCACGACAGACATCATCGTCAAGAATTATGAAAACAAGCTCAATAGCTTCACGCTCGGCTATGAGGATAGTGGAACAGAGTTTCTCGGGCGCAACCGCTTGAATTTTGGCTTCAATTT